>NZ_DBMAHT010000133.1:0-5285 GCF_057866825.1 Mailhella sp. | reverse complement strand
CAGTCTCCTCACTATGAGGTTTTCGTTTGTTTGCACCCCGACTGTCGTGGGTCTCTTCGTTTCAGGCAATATCTCTGTTGCGTTTTAATTTACAATCTTCACAAAAGTTTTCCCTCCTTCCCCCGTCCTCTATTCTATTTTATTCTATCCCAAACTCATACTGTTCGAGCTTGTCGAGGATGGCGGACATGACCATGGCCATGACGCCGGAGACCACGGCGGCGGTTTCTGTCGGGACTTCGGAGACGCCGCGGTTCAGGAGGCGGCGGAAGAACACGTCCGGGCACTCCTGGGTTTTGGTTCTGACCATGGGATCCACGTAGGCGCGGAAGGCTCCGTCCACGAAGTCTTCGGCCTCCTTGGGGCTGTAGCCCAGCTTTTGCAGCATGCTCTGCGTGACGCGCAGGTATTCCACCACCACGACGTTGGGGGCCTGCACCATGAGTCCGTAGAGCACGGCGGCGTGAACGTAGGCCCGCCATTCCAGCATGAGCCTCTTTTTTTCCTCGCCGGAGGCGCAGGGCAGACCGGCTTTCTGCGCCATGGCCAGCACGCCGTTCTCTCCGGTGTTCAGCTCAAAAAGTATGCCTGCGGCCTGCACGGCCGTGGCTACATCAAGTTTCTTTTTCATGCTTCCTTCCTTGCGGGACGGCATGCGCTGCATACGAGGGCCGCTCCGGCAGGGCCGGAAACGCGGCCCAGGTACGGGCGCTTCTCCGGGCTCTCCGTGAGAGCGCCAACGTTTCCCGCGCCGCGCCTTGCGCGGATCACGTCCCGCGGGCAGCTTCCCGCCTTGCGGGTGCGGAGGCGCGGGCGGCGGGCCCGCAGAACAGGCCGCCCTGTTTTGAAACAGCACGTTGCCGTCTTATTTTTCCTGCGCCCTGGCCGGTTTTTCTTCCGTATCCTCGCCGAAGCGTATGCCCGCCATCATGAGACCGATGGATTCCACGCGCGCTTCGTCGGAGCGGGGAAACACGTCGATGAAGCGGCCCCGGTACATGACGGCAAAGGTGTCGGCCAGGGTCATGGCCTCGCGCAGATCGCTCGTCACAAGAAGCACGCCCGCGTGGTCGCGCGCGTCCAGAATGCGCCGCCACACTTCTTCCATGGCTCCGATGTCCAGCCCCTGCGTGGGATTCTCCGCCACAATCAGACTCGGCTCCCGGAAAAATTCCCGGCCGAGCACCATTTTTTGCAGATTGCCGCCGGAAAGAGATCCGGCCGTGGCGTGCAGTCCGTCGGCCACCACCTGGTATTCCTCCATGATGTCCGCGGCCGCCGTGGCCGAATGACGCCTGTCCAGAAATCCGAAATTCTGAAAGCCGTTGCGGTTGGTGAGAAGAAAGTTGTCCAGCAAATCCAGCGACGGGCAGGTGGCAAGCCCCTTTCTGTCTTCGGGAATGTACACCATGCTCCGGCGCCCCATGCGCGTGCGCATGAACTCGCTCCAGCTCTTGCCGAGAATGCGCACGGAACCGCCTTCGGGCTTTGCTCCGCCCGTAACCATTTCCACGAGCTCGCGCTGACCGTTGCCGGCCACGCCCACCACGGCGAGCACTTCGCCGCGCCGCAGCGTGCATCTGAGAGACTGCGCCATGCCGCAGCACGCGTTGTCGAGTTCCAGCAGCACTTCGCCCTTTTCCACGGGGGTCTGTTCCACTTCGGTTTCCATCTGACGCCCCACCATGCGTTCGGCGAGCTCCCGTTCGCCCGGCACTTCGGAGCGCAGAAAATGCTCCACAATCTCGCCCCGGCGCAGAATGCTGATTTCCGTGGCGAGATCCAGCACTTCCTTCATCTTGTGGCTGATGAACACGATGGCTTTGCCGTCGGCCGCCATGCGGCGCAGCGCGGAGAAAAGCTGACTGATTTCCGGCGGCGTGAGCACGGCGGTGGGTTCGTCGAGAATGAGCACGCGGCAGTCGCGGTAGAGCAGCTTCAGAATTTCCACCCGCTGACGCTCGCCCATGGAAAGATCGGAAATCATGGCGTCGGGATTGATTTCAAAGCCGTAGCGTTCGGCAAGCTCAAGCACTCTTGCGCGCATGGCCGCGGGATTCAGAATGCCGTGCGCCTGACCGAGCATGAGGTTCTGCGTCACGGTCATGGCTTCGACGAGCATGAAGTGCTGATACACCATGCCGATGCCCGCGGCCAGGGCGTCGCGGGGAGAGCGGAACGGCGAAGGCAGGCCGTCCACGAAGATGGTGCCGGAATCCTGCCGCGACTTGCCCGACAGTATGGACATGAGCGTGGACTTGCCCGCACCGTTTTCGCCGAGCAGGGCGAGAATTTCGCCGGAACGGATTTCCAGAGAGATGTTGCGGTTGGCCTTGACGGGGCCATAGCTCTTGCAGATGTTTTCCAGACGAATCAGGGGCGGGGTGTTGTCCGCGCTCTTTTTCGCCGCGGAGGAAGGCGTTTGTGCCATGACTAGTTTCCTTTCGGCTGCGCGCGGCCGCCGGTATTGTTTTTTTCCAGAAGATTTTCGCCGTCGTCCTTGTGCAGGAGAATGAACACGAAGGCCGAGGCCGCAGTGATGAGGCCCACGGCCACGAAGGTGCAGTGCAGGGCGTGCAGTTCCCCGGAGGGCCCGGAGAAGAAGCGCAGCAGCGCGGTGCTGATGGCCACGCCGAAGCTGACGGTGAGATTCTGCGTGACGGAGAGCAGGCTGTTGCCGTCGCTGGCCGTTTCTGCGGGCAGCTCGCCCAGGGTGATGGTGTTCATGGAGGTGAACTGACCGGACATGAACATGCCCTGAATGAGAAGCTGAATCACGAGCAGCGTGAGGGGCCAGCCGGGGCGCTGGAGGCTCATGAAGAGGTACATGCCTGCGATGGCGAGGGTGAGAAAGAGCAGCACGTGGCGGTAGCCGAAGCGGTGGAGCAGGCGCAGCACCACGGTTTTGGTCATGATGGAGCCGATGGCCGGGGCCAGCATGATGAGACCGGCCACATCGGCGGAATAGCCGAGGCCCACCTGAAGCATGAGCGGCACGAGAAAGGGAATGCTTCCCGTGCCCAGACGGGCGACCATGTTGCCGGCGATGCCCACCCGGAAGGTGCGGGTGCGGAAGACCTTGAGCGAAATGAGCGGCGAGGGCGAGCGGCGGGCGTGGAAGACGTACAGCGCCACGGCAACGAAGCCCAGAACGATGAGGGTTGCGGCAAGGGTGGGGGAAGAGTTTTTGCCGCCGGTGAGTTCCAGTCCGGCGGTCATGGAAATCACGCTTGCGCCGATGATGCAGAAGCCCAGGGCGTCGAAGCGGCCGCGGGGCTGGCGGAAATCGGGGAAGCATTTCAGGGAGTAGAGAAAGCCGATGAGGCCGAGCGGCACGTTGATGAGGAATATCCAGTGCCACGTGGCGTAGGTGACGAGCCAGCCGCCGATGATGGGCCCCACCACGGGCCCCACCAGCCCGGGAATGGTGATGAAGTTGAACACCCGCACGAAGTCTGCGCGGGTGTAGGCGCGCATGAGGGTGAGGCGGGAGACGGGCACCATCATGGCTCCGCCCACGCCCTGCACCACGCGGGCTGCCACGAGCTGCGGCAGGGAATGGGACATGGCGCAGAACAACGAGCCGGCCACGAAGAGGGCCACGGCCGAGAGAAACACGCGTCGCGTGCCGAAGGTGTCGGCCAGCCAGCCGCTGAGGGGAATGAGCATGGCCACGGTAAGCGCATAACTGATGACCGCAAGCTGCATGGTGAAGGGAGCCCGGTGCATGGACGCGGCTATGGAGGGAAGCGCCGTATTGAGAATGGTGGAGTCGAGCATTTGCATGAAGAAGGCCGCAGCCGTAATCATGGGAAGCCCGGTAAGCATGTCGCGGGAAGTCAGCATGGGAGTATCCTTGGCTTTCGGGCCTGTTGTGATAACAGGTCGATTCTCCGGGAATTTTCACCAAAAAAGAAAAGAGTTGCAACCCCCTTACAATATCATTTCCCCGGAGCTTTCCTGCCGGGCAAAAGGTTCGCTCCAAAGCTCTCCGTGGCGCAAACCTGCGCGTCGTCGAGGCTTTCGGCAGGCGGACGACGCTCTTTGATGGACGACTCCGGCGCACCGGTCGGCCTCGGCGTTTTTCCGCCGCTCTCGCCGAACCCGGCGGAAGGCGCGTTCGCTGCAAAGCCGGAACGAAGGGCGCTCGCCGCGTTGCGCGGTGCGTTTTTCGCAGGAGGGCTGGTCGGTCGCACCGGGCCTGTGCCCGGGCGTTTGCCGTCTCGCTCCGCCGTCCGGAACCGCGTTCGCTCTGCGCCGCGCCGTCCGTTGTCGTCCGGGCAGTGCTGGGGCGTCCTGCTTCTTCCGGACTTCTGATTCCTTTCCGTCGTCGGATTGTCCCCCGGCGGGCGATTCGTCCTGCCGGGCGTCGCCTCGGCGCGCTTTGTCGCCGCAGCGCGTCCCTCTGCCGCAGCTCCGCGTCCCGACGAAAAGACGCCGGGAGCGCGGATTTTCGGTTTTTCAGTCCTTGCTACGCGCCCGGAGCGATGTTTTCGCCGAGCGCCGCCGGAGCGTTTCTGCCCTTGCCTCTGGCCGAGGAGAACAGCAGTGCAAGAATGGTGAGGGCGTAGGGCAGCATCATCATGAGCGACGAGGGAATGGTGGTGCCGAGCGCCTGCAGCCTGAGCTGAAAGGCCATGATGCCGCCGAACAGATACGCGCCGAACATGGCGCGGCCCGGCCGCCAGAATGCGAAGATGACCAGCGCCACGGCAATCCAGCCCTTGCCCGCGGTGAGGTTGTGGGTCCACATGTGCGTGGCGCAGAGGGAAAGATAGGCTCCGCCTATGCCCACGAAGAAGGCTCCGGCAAAAATGCCGAGCCAGCGCATCTTGACGGGATCGAGACCTGCGGCCTGCACGGCGTCGGGCGATTCGCCGGAAGCGCAGAGCGCAAGGCCGAGCGAGGTGCGGCGGAAGAACCACATGACCGCCCACGGCAGAATATAGGAGATGTACACGAGCGGATCGTGCTGAAAGAGCACCTGACCGATCACGGGAATGTCGGAAAGCAGCGGAATGTCGAAGGGCTGGAAGCCCACGGTCTTTTCGCCGATGAAGGGTGCGCCGAGGTAGTCGGAAAGGCCCACGCCGAAAATGGTGAGCGCAAGACCGGACACGGTCTGATTGCCCTGAAAGATCAGGCAGACCACGCCGTGAATCAGGCCGAGGCAGCCTGCGCCGAGGCCTGCGGCCAGCGCTGCCAGCCACGGATTGCCCGTTTTGAACTGCACGATGAAGGCGAAGAACGCGCCCATGATCATCATGCCTTCCACGCCGAGGTTG
>NZ_DBMAHT010000132.1:0-5322 GCF_057866825.1 Mailhella sp. | reverse complement strand
GGTTGCGGGCGTAATCGGCCATAGATATGTCCTTGACGTGCTGAGATGAAAAAACGTTTTTTTGTGTGGGCGTTCCGGCCGGACGCGGAAGTCCCGGCCCGGGCGGAACGGCGGAACTCCTATTTGACGGCGATGTATTTTTCCATGGCCTGCGCGGAGCAGGTCTGTCCCCGCCAGAAGGCGGAGGCCCAGAGAATGAGCACCGAGGCCTGCGCGTCGTCGAGCTGCCGGAACTTGGTTTCGAGATTGCGCGGACTGCTGCCGTGCTTCTGATACAGTTCCTTTCTGTCGCAGTGCTCCAGCACATGGATGAGCAGATGCGTGAGCCGCAGATGCGAGGTATCGATGACGATGTTCTTGTGAGCGTCGATGATGGTCTTGAGCTCGGCGGGCGTGAAGAGCGATTTCAGCGCGCTCACGGTGCTGAACCAGGCGTCGATGGTCCAGGGCAGCATGAATTCCGCGCCTGCCGTGCGGCTGCGGAAATGCTCTCTGATCCACACGTCCTGTTCGTCGGAAGGGGTGCGTCCGTAATGGAACATGGCTTCTCCGAAAGGCTAGAAGGGGCGGGTGTAGGCGATGTCGCCGAATTCGAGGGACGGATCTTCCGCGCAGGGCAGCAGCGGGCGTCGGCCTTCCTTCCAGTCGCGGAAGTGGCCGATGATGCGCGCGTGGTCGAAGCACAGCGGTTCGGGAAGCGCGTCCAGCGGATAGAAGGCGGCGTCGGCGGCGTCGTCTCCGGCAAGAAGCTGTTCGGGGTGATCGCTGTGACCCACGAATACGGTGGTGAGCGTGTGGCAGCGCATGTCGCGCAGCGGCCAGGAATACACGCCGAGCACGCCTTCCAGAATGACGTCGAGGCCGGTTTCTTCCTTCATTTCGCGCACGGCGGCGTGTTCTGCGCTTTCGCCTTCTTCAATGAAGCCTCCGGGCAGAGCCATGCCGAGGGGCGGATTTTTGCGGCGGACGAGCACAATGCCGCGCGCATCGTCGTGAATGACGACGTCGGCGGTGGGGTACGGATTGCTGTAGCGGACCACAAGCGTTCCGCAGGACGGGCAGTAGCGGGGATGATTCATGCGCGAACCTCGGTGAGGGATGAAGACAGAAGGGAAAATCCGGCCTGTTCGAGCGTGGAAAGCGGCAGGGCTCCCTTGCGGATCACGCGCAGACGGCGTCCGCCCTCGGGAGCCACAATGGTGCTGGCTTCGCCGCCGCCGGGCGCGGGGGGCTCGTCGAGCACGCCGTCTTCGTCGGGGCGCAGGGCCCGGAGCAGTTCGGGGTCAAGGTCGGCCGCACGGGTGACGGCCGGTCGGCCGCTGATGTTGGCGCTGCTCGACACAATGGGAAAGCCGCAGGCGAGCGCCAGATCGCGGGCGACGGGGTGGGAGCTCACTCTTGCGGCAATGTGTCCGGTGCCGCCGGTAAGCGCTTCGGGAAGACCTGATACGGCGGGCAGAAGCAGCGTGAGCGGGCCGGGCCAGAAGGCGGCCAGCGCGGCCACGTCGTCGGCCAGCTCCGGGCCGGGGCAGGCGACGAGTTCGAGCTGCTCACGGCTGCCGAGAATGACGGGCAGCGGCATGGACAGCGACCGTTTTTTATATTGAAACACGCGCAGCACGGCATCGTCGTTGTCGGCGCGGCAGCCGATGCCGAAAAAGGTTTCCGTGGGGTAGAGAAGCACTCCGCCGCGATTCATGCGGCGGGCCGCTTCCTGAAGGGTTAGATTCACACCTGCCTCCCTGGGCAAAAATAAAGCTCTGAGCGCGGAGCACGGTCCGTATCTTGGCTGGAACGCTCCGCCAGCGGATGGCGCAGCCGAACGACTGCGGGCGAGAGCCGCGCTCGGGAAGAATCCGTCGGACTCTTCTCTTCTTTCCCATACCTGTTCCCATGACGACTTGCAAGCAAGGCCGGATGAAGAAATTCGGAAAGACAGGCGGCACGAGCTGGAGATGGACTCGCAAAAGGGGCGGCGTGCATTGCAGTCGAACGGAGGGCCGGATACGTGCCGGCGGCGTTCGGATGCAGAGAAAACATCGTCTGCGCCGGGCTTGTGCAGCAAGAAAGCGTTTGGAGCAAGTCAAACGTCGTGGGGCGAAGGGGCGGCGCTGCAAAGCGAGGCAGGAGGGCTGGAGGAAAGCGGGCCCTGGAAAAAAGAAGAGCCTCCGCCGGGGAGGCGAAGGCCCTTTTCCAGCGTCGCCCGCAAAGGCGCGGGCTCTGACGCGTTACTTTACCGTGGCGATTTCGCCGTGCTCGAAGCAGTAGGGCGAAAGCTCGTTGCCGAGGCCCGGCAGATCGGGGATGGCGAAGCGGCCGTTGACCGGCTGATAGTCGTGAATGCAGAGTTTGCGGTTGTAGTCGTAGCGGCAGTACACGTGCTGTTCGTGAATGGTGAAGTTGGGAATGGCGGCCTCAAGATGCAGCGCCGTGGCGGTGGAGAGCGGGGAGGCGCACACGTGGGCCTGCACGCCTACGTCGTAGATGTGGGCGAGGTCGCAGATTTTCTTGGCTTCCGTGATGCCGCCGCAGTTGCCGATGTCGGGCTGGATGAGCTGAATGGAGCCGTCTTCAAAATAGGGAGCGTAGCCCCAGCGGGTGTAGATGCGCTCGCCCTGACTGATGGGCACGGACACGCGTTCCGCCACGAACTTGTTCATTTTCGGCGTGGGGGTGCAGGGTTCCTCGAAGTAGAGCACGCGGTATTCTTCCGCAAGGCGGCCGAGCTGCACTGCGCCCTGTGCGTCGATGTAGGAGTGGTTTTCCATGATGATGTCCACGCCGTCGCCCACGGCTTCGCGCACGGCCGCGAGGCGGCGCTTTATCATGTCGTAGTTCTTGGGCGTGAGAATGCGGGTGGTTTCCTCGGCGTTCAGGCGGTGCCCGTCTTCGGCAAAGGTGAAGAAGTCTATTTTGATGGCGTCGTAGCCTTCGCTAACGGCCTTGAGCGCGTTGGCGACGTAGTCTTCCACGGAAACGGCGGGAATCTTCTTGTCGTCCCAGCCGAACTGCAGCTGCGAGGCGTAGCAGCGCAGGCTGTCCCGCATCTTGCCGCCCAGCAGCTTATACACGGGCGCGTTGAAGTATTTGCCCTTGATGTCCCACAGCGCCGTGTCTATGGCCGATATGGCGGAAAACACCACCGGGCCGCCGTTCTGTCCCCAGAAGGAGGACTTGTACAGTTTCTCCCAGATGACTTCGTTGTCCAGCGGATCCATGCCGAGAACGCTTTTGGAAAAGTCCTGAAGCATGCCGAAGGCGGCTCTGTGGGCGTTACCGTAGGCGAGCGCGGCCTCGCCGTCGCCGTAGATGCCGGCGTCGGTATAGACGCGGCAGAGTATGGGGGCCCAGCCGGGATTGTCCGCAGGCCTCATGTTCATGAGAATGACGTCAACCTTGGTGATTTTCATGGGATCAGCCTCCAGAGGCGGAATCAGTGTATCGTCCACTTGAGCAGACGGTTTTTGGCTTTTTCAAAAAACTGCATGACGATGACGAGCACGACGACCATGAACACGAAGCCGCACCAGGCTTCGGCGTAGAGGCCATACTCGGTGTACTTTTTGACGTAGTAGCCCATGCCGTATTCCGCGCCGTACATTTCGGCATAGACGAGCACCAGAAAGGAGCCGCGCAGCGAAGTGATGAAGCCGGAGAGAATGGAGGGCATGGCCGCGGGAAGAATGACCTTGCGCATTCTCTTGAAGCCCGTGAGTTCGAGGGTGGCGGCGTTGTCGAGATAGCGCTTGTCGATGGTCATGATGCCGTTGATGGTGGCAAAGAGCGTGGCCCAGATGGTGTTGTACACCACGAGAAAGAGCGAGGCCGCGCGGAAGTTGGGAGCGATGAGCAGCGCAAAGGGCGACATGAGGATGGCCGGAATGACGCTGATGGAATAGATGACCGGATGAATGACTTCCCGGAATTTTTTGTGCATGCCCATGAGCGTGCCGAGGGCGAGGGCAATGGCCACGGCGATGACGATGGAGGGAATCATGAGCTGGAAGGAATAGAGCATGTTGATGAACAGCGTCTTCCAGTCCTTGAGGAATGCGGCCGCGATTTCTCCGGTGGGAGGAAAGAGAAAGGCGTTGAAGGATTTCGTGTCCGCAATGTATTTGTAGCCGAGAACGATGCCTATATAGATGAGAATGGTGATCCAGTATTTTCGCAGGAACGTGACGAGCCTGACCATGAGCGCTCCTTGAAAGGCAAGGGGCCGTCGCTTTGCAGCGGCGGCCCGGCAGGTTAGAAGTTGTTGGCCTTGAAGAACGCCAGGCGCTCGTCGTAGAACTTGGGATCTTCGTTGTAGCGTTCCGCGATCAGTTCATCGAGGGCGGCCTTGTAGAGATCGACGTTGATGTGGGCGTCGAGGTCGTAGTTCTTGGCGCTTTCGGGCAAAAATCCGGTGTCCATCATGATTTTCCAGGTGGCCTTCACGGCGTTGCGCACGGGGTCCACGCTGGGGCGGTAGTTGGGATTCTTGAGGTACGCGGCCACGAAGTCTTCATCGGCGTGCAGTTCCTTGGCGAGAATCTTCACGCTTTCGTCGGGATGGGCGAGCAGGTACTGTTCGGAACGGATGAGCGCCTTGAGCAGAAGTTTGACCGTCTTGGGATTGGCCTTGACGAAGTCGCTGTTCATGTTCATGCGGCAGCAGCCGTAGTTGGGCTGAAGCTGATCGGCCCAGACCACGATTTCAAGCTGATCCTTCATGTTGTTCACGCGGAAGAGCAGATCGCCGCTCAGGCTGGCGTAGTCGGCCTCGCCCTTGATGACGGAGGTGAGGCGGTCGCTGTTGGTGCTGTAGGTGAGCCAGGTGACGTCGTCGATGTTGTATCCCGCCACATGAGCGGACCGGTGATCCAGGTCTGGCTCTTGGGCGCGGCGATCTTCTTGCCGATGAAGTCGGAAACGCCGTGCCAGCCCGTGCCCTTCCTGGCCACGATGTACATGCCCTTGAGCATGTAGCCGCCCACAATGGTGAAATCCGAGCCCTTGGCCATGAACTGCAGGGGATTGTTGGTGCCGTTGTTGGAGGTGACGTCCACCTGCTTGGCGTTCAGGGCGGTGAGGGCGTCGGAGGTGGAGTTGAGCGGAATTTCAATGACGTTGATGCCCACGTCCTTGAGATAGCCGTTGTTCTTGGCCAGCGTGACGAGCACGTTGCCGCTGTTGGCGCGCGCCCAGCGCACGGTGTTTACTTCCGGCTTGTCCTGGGCCATGGCGGAGCCGCAGGTCAGGCAAAGGGTGAGCAGGAAAAAGAGCAGTTTTTTCATGATGTTCTCCTTGAAAGGGAAGGGGGAATCAGGCTATGCGCCT
>NZ_DBMAHT010000131.1:0-5332 GCF_057866825.1 Mailhella sp. | reverse complement strand
CTCTACATCGCCAACGCCCGCTCCGGTGAATCCTACACCGTGACCTCCGGCCTCGCTTCCGATTCCGGCGACTACTGGAAAAGCGCCAATCTCCTCGCCGGTCGCCTCATCGAGGCCGAAATCTCCACCGACGGCGGCGTGGTCAAGGTTCACACCCAGGCCCAGGACGCAGGCCGCACCCTGCCCGGCGTGATTCCCGTCAACGCCCTCAACGCCATGATGAACGGCAGCCTCAACAACACCGACGCCGAATCCATGGGCATCCGCTTCCTGAGCCGCGCCATGGACAACGCCCAGTTCATCGCCGACGATCACACCGCCACGGCGCTCGTCAACGAAACCTCCCGCGCCGCCGTCACCGCGGGCGTGCAGAACACCGCCCTGCGCGTGGCCGATGCCGGCGTCGATCAGCTCGCGCATCACCTGTCGCTGAGCTTCTTCGGCCAGGAAAGCAACATCCACAAGGACGGCGTGGACGTCTGGGCCACTCCCATGTACGGCAACACCTACACCCACGGCATGGCGACTTCCGGCGCTTCCGTGCGCGGCAACTACGGCGGCCTCATTCTGGGCGCAGACACCGAAGTCGGTGAAATCCTCGGCGGCAAGGTGCGCGCAGGCGCGGCCGTCAACGGCGGCGGCGGCAAGTCCCAAAGCGGCGGCACGGCAAGTTCCGTGAGCAATTCCTACAACTTCGGCGGCTTCAACCTCTACGCCGGATGGAGACTCGGCGACTTCAACCTCATCTCCAGTGTGGGCTACTCCATCGGCACCCACGACGTGAGCCTCAACATGCCCGCCGCCATGGGCATGGGACAGGCCAAGGCCGACGTGGACACCACCGCCTTCGTCGCCGACATGCGCGCCGAATACCGGATAAACACCCCCGTCGCCGACTTCGTGCCTCATGCCGGAGTGCGCTACACCTCCCTCAACACCGACAAGCACGAGCTGAAGATCAACGGCTCCACCCTGAACTCCGTGGATTCCGACACGAAGAACATCGTGCAGTTCCCCGTGGGCGTCACCGTGTCCAAGGACATCGACGTCTCCGGATGGAACATAAAGCCCCTCGCCGACGTCTCCGTGATTCCCGCCGCCGGCGACAAGAAAAGCACCACAAAGGTGTCCTATGCGGGCATCGGCGCGCTCGACAGCGTGAACACCCGCATCATGGATTCCACGAGCTTTGCGGGCACCCTCGGCGTGCAGGCCGAAAAGGGCAATCTCGCCCTCGGCCTCAACTACGGCGTTCAGACCTCCCGCCACGAAACCGATCAGAACGTGAGCCTCGGCATCAGCTGGAAGTTCTAACCCATCAACGCCGAACAGCGCCCGGCAAATGCTGACCCCTTATTCAGCAGGAACCGAGCGCCGTTCGGCAAAACGCCGAACGCCTATTCGGCAACACTCTGAAACCATTCGGAAAAAGCTGAATATCTGTTCAGCAAAAAAAGAAGACCGGGCCTCTCTCCCGGTCTTCTTCCTTTAATTTGACATCTTCCGTCCGAAATTTTTCATCCGGCGCTGCTTTTCGGCGCTGCTCTCCGGCTCTGCCCACTGACGTTCCCTTCGGTCCGAGCCTGCGCGCCTGCATAAAAGCGCCTGAGTTCCGTACCCGACCGCCTGAGTTCCGAGACTTCCGTCCTGCCCTCCCGGCAGGCAATCCCACGCTTTTCAGCCCTTTCCCCGCAAAATCTCCCCTTGTTTCCGCGAACAAGCGCCATCAGCGCACCTGAACAGGCAACGCCATCGCCCCCCCTCCGCGGACGGGCGCGACAGCGCACGGCCGCAAACATGGGGGCGCGGGGGAGATTATCTCCCCCGCTGCCTTTCCTGCCTTTCTGTCTTTCTGCCTTTCCTGCCTTTCCTCTCTCACCGCACGCGGGCGGTGGCCCAGCAGGCGGAGACTTCGGCGGCGCGGGCGTTGAGGGCGCGAAGTTCAGCTTCGGGGAGGAGGCCGGCGAGGCTGCGGCCGGCGCGCCAGCGGGCGCGGATGAAGGTTGAGCTGATATCGAGTCTGGGCACGGGGAGGAAGGTGCAGCATCCGCCGCCCGTGAGGGGAACGGTTTCGCGGCCCAGGGGCACGTCGCTGTCGTCGGGGAGGCTGCCGGGCCAGAAGGTTCGGATGCTTTCATGGAACACGCTTCCGTCGTCGCCGTTGCGCGGCACCATGACAAGGTGCGCGAAGTGCGGGAGTTCCAGGCCGTGCTTCCAGGTATCGAGCGCGGCGAAGGATTCCGCCCCCATCATGAAATAGGGCAGCTCTTCGCCTTCGTGGCGTCGGCCCCATTCGCGGAGCGTGCGCCAGGTGTACGAAGGGCCTTCGAGTTCGCCTTCCAGGGTTTCCACGCCGAGAAACGGAATGTCGCGGACCGCGGCGCGCAGGAGTTCCACCCGAATGTCAAAGGGCAGCAGTCCGGCGCTTTCTTTATGCGGAGGCGTGGCGCAGGGCATGAGCAGCACACGCTCAAGGCCCAGCGCTTCCGCCACTTCTATGGCGTGGCGCACATGTCCGTTGTGAACAGGGTTGAACGTGCCGCCGAGTATGCCCGTAGCGCCCATGAAGCTATTTCCTCACCTGCCCCTGGCCGAACACCACGAACTTGGTGGTGGTGAGTTCCTTCACGCCCATGGGGCCGTAGGCGTGGAGCTTCGACGTGCTGATGCCTATTTCCGCGCCGAGGCCGAGCTGTCCGCCGTCGTTGAAGCGGCTGGAAGCGTTCACCGCCACCATGGAGGCGTCGGCTTCACGCAGGAAACGCATGGCGTTCAGGTGATTCGTGGTGCAGATGATCTCCGTATGATTGGAGCCGTACTTCGCAATGTGGGCCAGCGCTTCATCCATGTTGCGCACCACGCGCACCGCAAGAATGAGATCGTGGAACTCGCGGCCGAAATCGTCGGCAGCGGCGGGAACGGCCGAAGGCCCGAGCAGCGGCAGCGAAGAGGCGTCGGCACGGAAGCTCACCCCCGCGCCGCCGAGCTTTTCCGCCACCATGGGCAGGAACGCCTCGGCCACGGCCTCATGCACCAGCAGACATTCCAGCGCGTTGCACACGCCCGGACGCTGCACCTTGCCGTTGTACACGATGTCGAGCGCCTGCGGCAGATCGGCACTCTCGTCGATGAAGGCATGACACACGCCCTTGTAGTGCTTGAGCACGGGCATGGTGGCCTGACTCGTCACCGCGCGCACCAGCGATTCGCCGCCGCGCGGGATGAGCACATCGACAAATTCGTCAAGACGGCACAGCTCGGAAACCGCGTCGTGCGACGTGATGTCGATGAACTGCACCGCGTCGCCGGGAAGATCCGCCGAGCTCAGCGCCTCGTGCAGCACCGACGCCAGCGCCACGTTGGAATGAAGCGCCTCGGAACCGCCGCGCAATATCACCGCATTGCCCGCCTTGAGGCAGAGAATGGAAGCGTCCACCGTCACGTTGGGCCGGGCCTCGTACACCATGGCCACCACCCCGAGCGGCACGCGCATGCGCCCCACCAGCAGCCCGTTGGGCCGCTGCCACTGGGAATCCATGGCCCCCACGGGATCCGGCAGCGACGCCACATAGCGGCACGCCCCGGCCATGTCGGCCAGAATGGCGGGCGTCAGACGCAGCCTGTCCATGCGCGGCGCATCCAGCCCCGCAAGCCGGGCCGCTTCAAGATCCCTGCCGTTGGCCGCCAGAAGCTCCCCTTCCCGCTCCTCCAGCAGCGAGGCCAGCGTCTCCAGAAAACGCACCTTCGACGCAGAACTCGCCGCCGCCATCCGGCGGGAAGCTTCCTTCGCCTTTCTGCCGGCAAGACGCACGGCTTCACGGATTTCTCTTTCTTCCATTGCCAACTCCTTAGAAAAACATGCGCCAAGCATACGGTCCCCCGCCCCCCGAGTCAAAGACAATTTCGGCAATTGAGAGGAAAGACGGGAAAGGCAGAAAAGGCATGCGGGGGAAATAATTCCCCCCGCGCCCCCCTGTTTCCGCCGATGGCTGCGCCCTCGGCGGGGCGGGAGCGTGCGGGCAAAACGCGTTGCCGAAAACAGGCGGGACGTTGGAAAGGCAGAGGCTGCGAGGGATGGTGTGCCTGGCAGGCGCTATTCGGGCCGCGGACGCAGTGCAGGTGTGCGCTGCTGCGCCCACCTGCGGTGGCCGACTCCTGTCCGACAAAAAGTCGGACAGTCGTGTCAAAGGATGGGATTTCCAGATTTTTGGGGAGGTAACGTCGAGGGCGGATTTCGTAAATGCCGCCCGGGAAACGCGCTCTCAACGCTCTCATCCCGGGCGATATGGGGAGTCTGCCAGATATGTTGGAGGGAACACCGAGGGCAGGTTCGCCCATGCCGAGCGGAAGGCCGTCTCTCAACGCTCTGGGGCCCGCGCCCTGCCTTCAGGCAGTCGCGCCGACGGAGGCAAGTAGCCGGAATCCACTTCCGGCGTTAAACGCAGCCGCTGTCGTACAAGCGATGCAGACAGTACAGTGTGTCTTGCGCAAATGGGCAGTTGCGGCACTCGGGAGAAAAAATGTCGCCCGCGCCGACGGAGGCAAGTAGCCGGAATTCACTCCCGCCGTTAAACGCAATGCCCGTCGTGCAAGTTCCGCAGGCCGTACAGCCTGTCTGGCGCAAACGGACCTGCGTGCTTTTCGGCGGGCTGCTCTTTAATTTAAAGGATACATCAAGGGAAAGGGACGCAACTCGGAAACAGAACGCCTCGGGGAAAAACGCGGCCCGAAAGAGACCTCCGCAAAAACGGCGGAAGAGGCTCCCGCCCCGATGCATCAAAAAAAGCCTGCCCTGACTTCGTCGACCCCGTTCCGCGCGGGGCGATGCAGGCAAGTCTTCCCCCCTCGTCATCCGTGCACAGACGCGTTTCCGCAGGACTCCTGCGTGCAGTAACGGCATTCCCCCTGACGAAATCCGCAAATGCCGCCCGAACACCAGAAAAACCGCACTGTTTCTGCGTCTGTGTTTGACATTTATGTCAGTCTCTACTAGCGTGCTTCCATGCGCCGGAAAGTCATCCGGCCTTTCCTTTTGTCCTCTTCTCCCCTGTCAAGGAGTCATACATGGCACAGCGTCCCACCATTCAGAAACCTACGCCTCTGTCTCAGCCCGCCTTCCGCAAGGGCGCCGATCCCGTCATGGGCGGCGTGAACATTCCCAATTTCAGCGCCGAAATGCAGGCCGAAGTCAGCCCCGAAGCCGCGCCCCTCTGGAACTTCGTGCTCACTCACGCCCGCAAAATCGCCGCCGGCGTGGTGGTCGTGGTGCTGGTCATTCTCTGCGTGGCCGGCTGGCAGTGGTATCGCGAAGAACAGGTGAAGGACGCCCGTC
>NZ_DBMAHT010000130.1:0-5372 GCF_057866825.1 Mailhella sp. | reverse complement strand
GCTGCAAGCAGGCCGCCAAGCTGTTCCGCGCCGCCGCCGAAGCCGAAACCATCCATGCGCTTGCCCATTTCCGCAACGCCAAGGAAGTGAAGAGCACCGCCGAAAACCTTCAGGCCGCCATTGCCGGCGAAACCCATGAATGCGTGAACATGTATCCCGGCATGATTCTCGACGCCAGGAACGAAGAGGAAATGGCCGTGGCCAAGTACCTCGACATGGTCTGCAAGGTGGAAGGCGTTCACGCCGAACTCTACAAGGACGTGTCCAAGGATCCCAGCACCGAGGCCGAAGACTACTACATCTGCCCCGTGTGCGGCTTCATCAGCAAGGGCAAGTTTGAAGGCAAGTGCCCCGTGTGCGGCGCTTCCGGCGACAAGTTCTACACCGTGAAGTAACTCTGCCTCACAGAGTCGTTTCAGGCCGTCGGCATTCCGGCGGCCTTTTTTTGCGCCCTGCATCCGGCGGCTCGGCGCAGGACGCAGCCGACGCGTCGGGGCGGATGCAGGCGGGCCGACGAATCGCCCCTTTGAGATGCTCGAAGCATCCTTCGCCCCCGGGCGGAACGGGGCGTTCGGGGTCACCCGGCGGATCGCCAGCCCCCCGCAGGCAAGCAGGCAACAGCCGTCACGCCCCCCGGCGGGCAGAGGGTCTGCCTCCCCGCACTTCTCGAAGCAACATGTCCCCGACGCCCCCGGCCGAAACGTGTCCCGCTTTTGCGCTCCGCCGCGGCACGCCGTTTTCCAACGTGTGCCTCCGCCCGCAGGAAAAAATCTTCCGCCGCCCGCAGGCCGGAGCCGGGGCAAATTCCCCGCGGCGGCAAACATTTTTCCCGCGCAGTCTGCCTCGGAAAGCGTTTTTTCTCCCTCGCCCCGGCAGCTGCGCTCGCACAACATCCCCTCACGCACTGCGCAACAACAACATGCGCCGCCGCGCTTCTCTTCCCTTCTCCCCATCCGCTTCCTTTTCGGGGCACGCTCCGCTCCCGCGCGCCCTCTTTTTTTCACCGTGCCGCCGCCGAACCCGCCCCTTTATCATTTACAAACACCCGGGATAGGCATAACAATCGTCGCTTACGATTTTTCCGAGGCAGTCATGGACAACGACATTCTCATCATCAGTGCGGCCTGGTTCATAGGCGCATTCATCAACGGACTCACCGGCATGGGCGGCGCGCTCATCGCTCTGCCGCTCATATCTCTGTTCGCGTCCTCCAAGGACGCCATCGTCGTCAGCATGATTTCCGGCTTTCTCGTCGGACTCATGAGCCTGCTGCTCTACTGGCGCTACATCAACATTAAAGAAGTGCTCGGCTTCTGGCTTGCGGCCCTGCCCGGCATTTTCCTCGGCGTGTGGACGCTCAAAATCGTCAACATCGCGTGGCTGGAACTTTTTCTCTGCATCCTGCTCGTCATGCACATCACCGTGCAGCTCATTCAGGACTGGCTTGGAACCTGCATGGCTCCCAGAGCCGTCATGAAATACGTCTGCGGCATCGGCGCAGGCTTCTTCAGCGGCTCGCTCGGCGTCAACGGCCCCGTCATGGCCATCTACGCCTCGCTCATGTGTCTGGAAAAAAACAGAGCCCGCGGATTCTTCACCAGCGCCACCATCGCTTCGTTCGTGAGCCTTTCCGTGCTCGTCGGCAACGGCCTCGTCACGGACCACGTCCTTCACACCGTCTCCTGGGTGGCCCCCGCGGCCGTCACTGGTTTCCTCTGCGCCTGGCCCTTTGCCAAGCGCATCAAGCAGAGCACCTTTCACAACGCCCTGCTCATTCTGCTCGGCGTGGCCGCCGTCTCCCTGTTCTTCCAGCTTCTGCCCTACTTCACGCACTGAGAACTTCGCGCGCCTGCACCGGAATCGTCCGGCCGTTCCATAACCTTGTTCCCGCATTCGACTCACTCCTTCCCCATTTAAGAATTCCATGGTCAGCGATCTGTTCATCATCGGCGCAGCGTGGTTCATCGGCGCATTCATCAACGGCCTCACCGGCATGGGCGGCACTCTCATCGCCCTGCCGCTCATCACGATATTCATTTCATCCAAAAGCATCATTCTCATCAGCTTCATCGCCAGCATCATGGTCGGCCTGATGACGCTGCTGCTCTACTGGCGCTACATCGACGTCAAAGACGTGCTCGGTTTCTGGATTCCCGCCCTGCCCGGCATCGTCATCGGCGTATGGACGCTCAAAATCGTGGATATCGAGCTTCTGGAACTTCTGCTGTGCATCATCATCGTGCTGCACATCATCGTGCAACTCATTCAGGACTGGCTCGGCACCTGCATGGCCCCCAGAGCCGCCATGAAATACATCTGCGGCTTCTTTGCGGGCTTCTTCGGCGGCTCCATCGGCATCAACGGCCCCATCATGGCCATGTACGCCTCGCTCATGTGCCTGGACAAAAACAAGGCCCGCGGTTTCTTCACCTCATCCACCGTGGCCTCGCTCGTGAGTCTCGGCATCGTGATCAGCAACGGACTCATCACCGAAGACATCGTCCGCGCCTCGTCCTGGGTGGCTCCCGCCGCCGTGCTCGGCTTTCTGTGCGCCTGGCCGCTTGCCAAACGCATCCGGCAGGAAACCTTTCACAACGCCCTGCTCATTCTGCTCGGCGTGGCCGCCGTCTCGCTGTTCATGCGCGTGCTGCCCTACCTCACGCGCTGACGCGCCGCAACGGCAGCGCCGCTTCTCCCCTCGCCCCTTCATGACGCAAACAGGGCGCAGCCTGCCGCAAACGGCAAACTGCGCCCCGTTTTTTTTTGCTGATCCGCTTTGCCTCTCCGAAGGCAGCGCCGGGAAATCGCCCGCCCCCCGGTCTTCTGCCGCCGTACTTTCCCGGTCGCTCCCGCGCTTCGGACGCAGTGCCGCGGATTTTTCCTCTGCCCACTGCCTCCTGCCGCCGCGCCGTTCCCGCCCGCTCCCCGTCGTTCTTCGGTCGTTCCCGGTCCTTCTCTGGTCACGCCCCCGCCGTTTATCGCTCCCCTTGTCCGTTCCCCGGCCGGAGCATTGCGCACGCCCGGCTTCCGGCCCGGCTTCCCGGCGGCGCGCCGCAAACGAAAAAGCCCGCGCTCTGCCGGAAGCAAAAGCGCGGGCCTGCAATTCATTCCCTGCGGAATGCTCTGCCGCTAATCCTTGCGGTAGTGGCAGCCCAGACTCTGCTTGTTACGCAGTGCGGCCTGGGTAATGAGGTAGGCCGTCTGGCAGCCGTGGAACAGATGCACCAGCGACTGCGTGAGCGGCGTATGCTTGTAGAAGTCGTGCAGGTGGCTGGACAGATCACGCAGATCGGCAAAGGCGCGGCGCAGTCTGCTTTCGGTGCGGATGATGCCCACATAGTTCCACATGATGTGGCGGATGGTGGCCCAGTCCTGAGCGATGAGCGCGGGATCATCGTTGTGCTCGTTGCCGGGATGCTTCCAGTCGGCGATTTCGGCAAAGATGCTCGTGTCGAAATGATCGGAGCCCAGACGCGCGGCAATGTCGTTGCCCGCGGAAATGCCCCAGAGCAGGGCTTCCAGCAGCGAGGTGCTGGCCAGGCGGTTGGCGCCGTGAATGCCCGTGCAGCTGCATTCGCCCACGGCATAGAGTCTGTCGAGCGTGGTTCTGCCGCGCAGATCCACCAGAATGCCGCCGCAGAAGTAATGCGCCACGGGCACGATGGGCAAGGGCTGCGTGCGCATGTCTATGCCGATTTTCCGGCAGCTCTCGAACACCGTGGGGAAGCGGCGGGTCACGTCGCAGTCGAGCGTGGAGCAGTCGAGCAGCATGTGATTTTCGCCGGTAGCCAGCATTTCGCTCACAATGGCCTGCGAAACCACGTCGCGAGGCGCGAGATCGCCGCGGGGATCGTAGCGGCTCACGAAGCGTTCGCCGTGGCTGTTCACCACGTGCGCGCCCTCGCCGCGCAGGGCCTCGGTAAGCAGGGGAATCTGCTGCGCGTGATTGAACAGGCCCGTGGGATGGAACTGCATGAATTCCATGTTGGCCAGACGCACGCCCGCGCGGTGGGCCATGCTGATGCCCGAACCCGTGGCCCACGGATTGTTCGTGGAATACAGATACACCTGTCCCACGCCGCCCGTGGCGAGCACGGTGTTTTCGGCGAGATGGAGTTCCACTTCCTGCGTGGCCTCGTTGAAGGCGTAGGCGCCGAGGCAGCGGTTGGTGAGCTGATAGTGACAGGCCGTGGAGCAGGCGTGATGTTCGGTGGTCACGAGGTCCACGGCGGAGCGGCCGCCGAGCACCGTGATGTTCGGATGCGCGGCCACGGCGGCGTGAATGTGTTCGATGATGCTGCGGCCCGTGTAGTCCGCGCAGTGGGCGATGCGGGGCACGGCGTGACCGCCTTCGAGGGTCATGTCCCACTTGCCGGAGGCGTTGCGGTCGAAGGGCACGTGGAGCTTGTCGATGAGCATGCTCTGCACGGCCTCGCCGCCGTGTTCGGCGAGAAAGCGCACGGCTTCGTCGTAGTTGTAGTCGTGACCGGCCACGAACATGTCGTGCTCAAGGGATTTCTGATCTTCCGGATCGGTGGTGAACACGATGCCGCCCTGAGCCATGATGGAATTGCCGCCGTCCAGCTCCTCGGTAGGCATGAGAAGATGCACGTCGAAACCCTTGTCGGCCATGGTGAGCGCGGCCGCGCACCCGGCGAGCCCCGAGCCTATGACAAGTACCTGAGAACGATAACGTAATGCATTCATATAGCGACGCCTGAACTGCGGCAGAACCCGCAGCAGCGATTGGATACGCAGCCGTATCCGTTGAAGGGCCTGGGCGATTCCGCCCGAAACGTCGATCTGCGGCGCGGCCGCAGGCCCCCTTTCATGCCCGGGGCGCAACGGATTCCGCCGGACCAAAAGCCCCGGAACACGCCGCGCCCTTTGCCGCAAGCCGGACTAGCGGCAGACCTCAAGCATGCGTACCAGAGACTCGCGGGCGGGAGCCTTGAGGGCTTCGTCCACAAAAACTTCGCCCTTGCCTTCGTCCAGCCCTTCCAGGGTGGCCAGCAGTCTTTCGGCGGTCACCTTTTCCATGTCGGCGCAGGTGGCCTGCGCGAGAGGAATGATGTTGATGCGGTCGGCGTATTTTTCCATGAGGCGGCGCACCAGATGGAATTCCGTGCCGATGCACAGGGCGGATTCCTTTCCTTCGGCGGCGGCCTTTTCAGCTTCCTTGATGAGGTAGGCGGTGGAACCTGCGCCGTCGCAGCGCTCCACCACTTCGGGGGAGCATTCGGGATGCACGAGCACACGGCAGCCCGGGAAGTGACTGTGGAAGGCGTCCACCATGTCGGGCTTCATGAGCGATTCGTGAATGGGGCAGCAGCCGGGCCAGAGCAGCAGCCGGGCCGAGCGGGCCTCGTCGC
>NZ_DBMAHT010000129.1:0-5409 GCF_057866825.1 Mailhella sp. | reverse complement strand
CCTGGAAAACAAGACCATCAGTCCCTTTGCACTGAGGCAGTCCCTGAACATGCTCTACACTGATCTTGAAGAGCAGGGCATGGTCATGACCCGCTGACGACGCAGGCGCCGGGATTCTCTCCCCGGCGCTCTTTTTTCAACGCCGGAAGGAGCCGCCGGACATGACGGCTCCTTCCCCTCTCTCATCCTTTCCGGCGCCGATGCAGCCGCATCCGACGTCGATGGATGCCGCAAAAAACACGTTCCTCTTCCAGGGGCCGCTTCCTGCCGTCAGCCGTTTTCCGTTCTGTCGCCGGAACGCACTCTCCCCGCCTTCTCAAGAAACGCCAGCACGCCCTCCTGTTTCGCGCGTTCTTCAAAGCGCGCACAGCGCTCGCGCAACTCCGCATTTTCCTTCCATAAACGACGATTCTCCGCCGAAAGCTCCCTGCGTTCGTCCTCCAGACGATCCAGCCGGCTTTCCATTCTGGCGCAGCGCTCGCACGACGGCACCGCCGACTCCGGCACTGCAGATTCCTCCGCCTGCGAAGCCTGCGCCCCCTCCGTCGCGCAGCCCGGACGCATGGGCCCCCTGCCCATGAGAAGCCATTCCAGCCCCACGCCGGTCTTTGAACAGATTTTTAGTATGACCTCCACATTGGGCAGATTTTCATTCCGCTCATAAAACCCCAAAGATCCTTTGCTGATGCTGAGAATCCGGGCAAATGCCTCCTGCGAAATGCCGCCCCGCGCCAGTTTTATGCGTTCTCCAAGAGTGTTCATAGGACAAACAACGTTCTGACATCCAACACCCTGTTTAAAACTTCATCCTGCATGGTGGCCCTAACCGGCTGCAAAAAGTATAAAAACAGGCTATTAGACAAAATTTTAAATTTTGCCCTATAATTCTGCTTTACTTGAACAGAAAAATATTCTAAAAACAGATTTACGGGCGTTTACTGATCGTATCGACACTTCGACTTTAACCGCTACGGGTAGGAATATCAACGTCCAAATCCTCCAGAATTTGGCAAAACTAACGGCTCTGCAAGGTTTCCAGCGTTATATTATTAATAATAAAGACAGATAGATACAGGAATATCATTCTTTGCTGCGCCTTCATGTGCGCCGAGAGATTCTTCCAGACGCAACGCCTGCGCCGCAAACGCATAACGGCTGTTCCCCAAAATCTCCGTCGCCGCGCCCGGCAAGAACGACTCCCCCTGCCCCTGCTTTAACCGGCGGCTCGTTTGCGTCCCCTGTTTCCATGTACGTTTCCGGCAACTACGGAACCGCAGGCCGCCTCGGATCCTTTCAGCGCCCGCGGCGGACAGCATGACTCCGGGCCTTTTGTCGTACAGCAGAACTCCAGCACAGCGCACGTTGTGCCGCGTTCCGCCCATGCGCGTCTCCTTCGGCTCGCCTCCGCGTTCTCATTCCGCCGATTCTCCCCACGCCTTCCTTCCGCACCGCCCTTCGGCATCCCGCGCAACCGCGCCCTCCTGTGCTGCGCCCTTTCCCCAAGACGTCCTTCTTTCACGACGCGTCACGACCGCGGGCCCCTCTCTTCACCCCCGCCGCCCCGATCCCCGCTTCGTTCTCCCGGCCGCTGATGCCGTCTTCCCTCCCCGCTTCTGCGCCTTCGTGCGCCGAGCCGCCCATAAGAGCCGCCGTCCGTCTTCCGCTCCCAGGACATCCGCACGCCCCGGCCGCAAGAACGCCGCGCCGTTCTCTCATCGCAATACATTTCACATCTTCATGTTTTTATTGAAGAAACAATCTCTGCCGACAATTTTTGCCCTGCGCAGTTCATGCAATTTGTCTCTGAAAGACAGAAACTTTCGTCTGCTCCTTTGAAACTTGTTGATCTCGCAGCATTCAACATGATAAAAAGGCAGTACCCTAAAATATCATATTGTTACTGCGTGATTATGATTAATATAAGCTGCCTTTCTAAAATACTTTTTGTTTCAGCACCCTAGAAAAATACGAGGATCCATCGATGAAGAACGCCCCGTCATCGGACGAAGAGAAAAAAAGACAGGTCATGGAACTGACCAGTCTTTTCCTGCACAAGCATTACGGCGAAAACAGCACGGAACTTCTGATCGCCCACCTCGACGACGTGTTCAGCTGGGTAGGCACGGCGGAACACGAGTACTCGGCCGATCCCGACGTGGTGGCCAGCACCCTGCGTTCCTTTGCGGGCAAAGTGCCCCATTGCAATATTGCCGACGAACATTACGACGTCATTCAGCCCCAGCCGGACATCTTCATCTGTTCCGGAACCCTGTGGGTGTCCACATCGCCCGCTTCCGAAACGTATCTGCGCGTGCATCAGCGCATCAGCACCGTGTTCCGCTGGAGCGAAAAGGGGCCCCGCTGCTGTCATCTGCACCTTTCCAATCCCTACAACGAAATGGAGGAAGGCGACGTCGGATTCCCGGAAAAAATGTCGCTCGAATCCCGCCGATACTTTCAGGAACAAATCGCCCTGCAGAAAAAGCAAATCGAGGAACAGCACGCCTTCATCATTCACATGTACGTGGAAGATCTCTCCACCGGCCTGCACAACAGAAACAAATTCAATCAGGTGTGCGAAAGCCTGCACGGCAGGGACTGCGGAAGGCTCGGCATTGCCTACTTCGATCTCAACGGCCTGAAGAAAACCAACGATCTGCACGGGCATCAGGCCGGCGACGCGCTCATTCGGAGCACGGCCGAACATCTGCTGCGCCACTTCGGCAAGAATGCCTACCGCATCGGCGGCGACGAATTCATCGTCATCGACGCCGAATCCGACAAGGACACCTTTTACGGTCTGGTGCAGGCCACGGTGCAGGCCATGCACGACGACGATATTTCCGTGGCCCACGGCATTTCCTGGCGCTCGGAACACGGCAACATCGACGAACAGATCAACGAGGCCGACAAAAACATGTATCTGGCCAAGCGCGAATTCTACGCGCGCTCGGAAAACAACCGCAGGCATCGCTGAACAAAACGCCCGCCGATCCGATGACGACCGCGAGCTGAGGACGCCTCCGCGGCTTCCGCCGGAGCATGTCGCCCCGACGCCCGCCTCCGTGCCCGGCGTTGCGGGACTGGCCAGGCGTCATGAGTCTATTCCCGGCGTCGCGGGACGGCCCCCGCCGGGGGAAACGCCGTTCATTCGTCCGAAGCGTCGGCGTTCCCGGCCCTGGGAAAAAACAGGCTGCGGGAAACGCCGGCAAACACCGGGCCGCGCCTTCTCGGGACTATCTCCGGCACAGCCTTCCTTGCTGTCGCAGATGCACACTGCTGCACACTGGCGCGGCTTTCCCGAAACCTCCCATCCGTCCTCCCGAATCCGCCCGACCTCCGAAGCCGCCCTTTCTGCCGACATCCGCGCCGATTTTCCTCCAAAAAAAGCGTCGGACCTCCGCAAGGCGTCCTGTTTTTCCCGTCCCCGCGTGGAAACAGCCGACGCAGAGCAAAAAGATTACCGCAAAAGCATGTTTTCCCTCTCCCGGCGTGAAAACAGCCGCGCCCCGCGTGCCTCCGCGCCCGGCGAGCCGCATGACGCACGTGTTCGATGTGCCGCACGGCAATGACGCTCTGGCCCTGTTCTCTCTTCCCCGTCAGCCATTTCCCCCGGGCAGAACAGGCTGCGGTCTCTCAAGCAGCGTGGGGCGACCTGCCGGACGCTTCGGAGAAAAGGCGGCGACGTGCCTTCGTTCTCCCGAAGCGCGCAGGAACATTCAGCGTGGAGAAAGTTCCCTCGAACAGCGAGGGAATTTCACGGCGAGGGACTTCTCAGAACCCTGCCCCGCGCGTTCCGTCCATCGGATGTTCCTTCGCGCAGCCGAAGAACCGCCCAGGCGTCGCCGCGCTTCTGCCGGGCTTCCCCGTTTCAGAGCGCAAAAAAGGCGGCGTGAAGTACGCCGCCTTTTTCATAAGCACGTTGCAGTCGGAGACTAGGCGACTTCTTCCGCCTTTTCCACGACCTCACCGTGATGAATGGGAGCCTTGAACTGCATGTTGTACAGCGTGCGGTACTGACCGCCCGGAATGGCCATGAGTTCCTCGTGCGTGCCGAGCTCCGCAAGATGCCCTTCGTGAATGACGGCAATGCGGTTGGCGTTCTTCACCGTGGACAGGCGATGCGCAATGACGAACACGGTCTTGTCGCGCATGAGGTTGTCGATGGCGCGCTGCACGATTTCTTCGGACTTGTTGTCCAGCGCGGACGTGGCTTCGTCGAGAATGACGATGGGCGCATTCTTGACGAAGGCGCGGGCAATGGCCACGCGCTGCTTCTGGCCGCCGGAAAGCAGAATGCCGCGTTCGCCGATGTAGGTGTCCACGCCCTTGTCCAGCGAGTCGATGAACTCGGAAAGGCAGGCACACTGCAGGGCGCGCTGCACGTCTTCATCCGTGGCCGAAGGATTGCCGAGCAGAATGTTGTCCTTGATGGTGCCGTCGAAAAGGAAGTTGTCCTGAAACACCACGGCAATGTGCTGACGCAGATCGTTGAGGCCGAAGTCGCGGATGTCCACGCCGTCTATCTTGATGCTGCCGCGGGTCACGTCGTAGAAGCGGGGCAGCAGACTCACGAGCGTGCTCTTGCCGCCGCCGGAATTGCCCACAAGCGCCAGCATTTCGCCCACGCGCACGTCGAGATTGATGTCGTGCAGCACTTCCACGCCCTTGGTGTAGGAGAAGCACACATGCTCGAAGGTGACGTTGCGCTTCACGGCAGGCAGCGACACGGGATGTTCCTTTTCCTTGAGCGCCTTGGGGCGTTCCAGAATCTGGAACACGCGGTCGATGGCCAGAAACGACTGCTGCACCGAAACCGCCACGTTGGTAATGTTCTTGAGCGGCGTATAGAGCATGAGCAGCGCGGTGATGAACGACACGAAGTTGCCGGCCGAAATGGTGCCCTGCACGATGAGCCAGCTGCCGAGCGCGATGGCGAGGCCGAGGCCGATGGAAATGACGAAGTGCATGAACGGCGTGATCCACGCGGTGCGGCGCGTCATGGCCACGGTGAGGGTGAACACGTCGTCGAGCAGGCCGTTGAAGCGCTTTCTCTGGCGATCCTGAAGGTTGTAGGCCGCAATGGTGCGGTTGCCGGAAAAGGTTTCGTTATAGGTGGTGTTGAGCTGGAACATGCAGCTGTTGTTGCGCGAAACCAGCGAGGTGAGCAGTTTTTTCACCTTGGTGAGCGGAGCCACGGCCACCACGAGAATCACGATGGCCAGAATGGAAAGCTGCCACGAGTTGTAAAGCAGCACGCCTATGAGCGCGATGGAGGAACAGATTCGGGTGATGAAGCTTTTCAGATTGCCGAGCAGACCGGAACAGGCGAGTTCGGCGTCGGAATTGAAGCGGAAGAGCACCTCGCCGGAGGTGGTCTTGTCGAAGTAGGAAGGCTCGATTTCCACG
>NZ_DBMAHT010000128.1:0-5422 GCF_057866825.1 Mailhella sp. | reverse complement strand
TGATTGCGGTACTCCTCGTGCGTGGTGGAGCCGATGCAGCGCAGTTCGCCCGCGGCAAGCACGGGCTTGAGCAGATTGGAGGCGTCCATGGAGCCGCCGCTCGTGGCTCCCGCGCCCACGATGGTGTGAATTTCGTCGATGAAGAGAATGGAGCCGGGCTTCTGCTTGAGCTCGTTCACCACGTCCTTGATGCGGGCCTCGAAGTCGCCGCGATACTTGGAGCCGGCCAGCAGCGCGCCGAGATCCAGCGCATAGACGGACAGCGAACGAAAGGCGCGCGGCACGTCGCCCTGCGCAATCTTGTAGGCCAGTCCCTCGGCAATGGCCGTCTTGCCCGTGCCGGGCTCGCCCACCAGCAGAGGATTGTTCTTGCGTCTGCGGGAAAGCACTTCCAGAAGACGCGCCACCTCGCTTTCGCGGCCGACCAGCGGATCAATGCGGCCCTGCTTGGCCTTTTCCACCAGATCCACGGCATAGCGCTCCAGCGCCGAGGCCTGCGGAGCCTCGTCCTCTTTGTCCGAAGGCGCGCTGCTGCGCCGCTGCGCCGCCTGACGCAGAATTTCCGGCAGCTCGTGGGAAAGAAATTCCAGCACGCGCAGGCGGTCTATGCCCTGCTTGCGCAGATAGAACACGGCCCAGCAGTCCGGCTCCTCGAACATGGAGGCGAGCACGTCGCCCACGTCGGTGTCGCGGCGGCCCGACGACTGCACGTGCGCCACCGCGCGCTCCAGCACGCGTTCCAGCGATTCGGTCTGCATCACTTCGCTCTCGGGCGCGGGCTGCTCCGGCCCCACGGCCGGAAGATACCGGGAAAGATAATCCTCAAGCTGATGACGCAGTGCGGGAAGGTCGGCGCCGCATCCCTTGAGTATGACACGACCGAGCTGCTCGCGAGTCATGGCCAGCAGAAGATGTTCCACGGTAAGACATTCGTGGCGACGCGAACGCATCTCCATAACGGCCAGCGCCAGCGTCTGCATCAAAGAACGTGCCATCATCAGCGGATACCTCTTTTTTCTGGAAACATTCCTTTATTGTACCTGCGCGAAACGGAGATTGCAAGCTGTGGGGGCGCATGTTTCCGCGATGCAACATTATTTAACATTCGCGCCGGAGAGCAACAACGCCTCTGCAACGCGAAGCGGCGATGCAACGCTCCGTCAGATCTCAGAAAGAGTCGCACCGCTCGACCAGAGCTGCGGCGGGCCCGGAGCCTTCGGTGACGCCGGGGGTTTTCCGGGGCTTTTCAACAGGGCGGGCGCAAAAGCCGCGAAGAGACGGCAGATTCCGCCTCACCCCGCGCCGCTCGAAGACGCGCGCCGCTCTTGCAGCGCCGAACGCCCCCGGAGCTTCCGCCCGCAGGCACGGGGCGCAACGCGCCGTTTCGGCGTTTTTCGCCGCGTCCCGTCACTGTTTCCAGCCGTCTTTCTTCGGCCGGGCTTCGGCTGTGGCCGGAGCCCCGGAGCCTTCAAAGACGCCGGACTTTTCCGCGCGCAGAGCGCCTTTCCGGGCACGGACGAAAAACGGCGGCCGCAACACGCGACCGCCGTTTCAAGCGCTATTCCTTTTCCATGGTGCAGCGCAGGGGGAATCCGGCATGCTGAGCCCTCGTCGCCACCTGCGTCACCCGGAATTCGGCTATTTCCTTCGGATACACCCCGCACACGCCCATGCCCTTCTGATGCACGGACATCATGATGGCCACAGACTCTTCCTGCGTCTTGTGGAACACCTCTTCCAGAATTTTGACGACGAAATCCATGGTGGTGTAGTCGTCGTTGTGAAGAAGCACCCGGTACATGGCCGGTTCCTTCAGTTCGTCTTCCAGAGTGACGCCCGACTCGGTGCCGGACGCGCCTTCGGTGTAATCCTGACTCATGTCGTTATTCTCCCTTGGAGTCGACTTCCGCTTCCAGCGCTTCGGTCTGAGCCTGCGCGGCAAGCGCCTCGATCATGTCCTCGATTTCCCCGTCCATGAAGCGGTCGAGGGAATACATGGTGAGATTGATGCGGTGATCGGTCACGCGGCCCTGCGGGAAGTTGTAGGTGCGGATGCGTTCCGAACGGTCGCCGGAACCCACCTGGGAACGACGTTCCGCGGCTTCGGAAGCGTGCTGCTTTTCCTGTTCCGCCTGAAGAATGCGCGAAGCGAGCACCTTCATGGCGCGGGCCTTGTTCTTGTGCTGGGAACGTTCGTCTTCGCACGTGACCACGATGCCCGTGGGAATGTGCGTGATGCGCACGGCCGATTCCGTCTTGTTGACGTGCTGGCCGCCCGCGCCGGACGCGCGGTACACGTCGATGCGCAGATCTTCGGGGCGCAGATTCACGTCCACTTCCTCGGCCTCGGGCATGACGGCCACCGTGGCGGCGGAAGTATGGATGCGGCCCTGCGATTCGGTGGCGGGCACGCGCTGCACGCGGTGGGTGCCGGATTCGTAGCGCAGACGGCTGTACACTCTCTTGCCGGAGACCAGGGCGATCACTTCCTTGTAGCCGCCGGAATCGGTGGGCATTTCGGAAATGATTTCCACCTTCCAGTGCTGAAGTTCGGCATAGCGGCAGTACATGTGGAAGAGGTCGGCCGCAAAGAGGGCCGCTTCTTCGCCGCCGGTGCCGGCGCGCACTTCGAGCACGGTGTTCTTTTCATCCAGCGGATCGGGCGGCAGCAGCATGAGGCGCAGCTTGTGCTCGCGTTCGGGCAGCTCCTTCTCGATGCGGTGAATTTCTTCCTGCGCCATCTCGCGGATCTCGTGATCCTCGTCGTTCAGAAGCTCCTTGTTTTCCTCAAGCTGTTTCTGGAGATCGCGATATTCGCGAAAGGCAAGCACCACGGGTTCCACGTCGGCGCGGGCCTTGGCGATCTTGCGGTACTGTTCAGGGTCGGACAGAACCGCAGGATCGGCCATGTTCTGTTCCAGCTCCTCATAGCGTTTTTCCAGACTTTCCAGTTTAGCAAACATAGTCACTCCATCACGATAGGGTCGGGGGATTCAAAGCGGCCGGCATAGGGGCTGTCCGGGCCCAGCGCCTCGCGCAGAGCGACCACGGCGACTTCAAGCTGATCGTCGTCGGGCTCCCGCGTGGTGAGAAGCTGAAGAAAGAGCCCCGGAGCGCGCAGAAGGCTGCCCCAGAAGCCTTTTTTCAGCGTGGCCGCATAGCGGATGATTTCATAGGCCAGCGCGCTGACCGGCGCGATCAGCAGTATTTTGAAGCACACGATGCCCGCATGACGCACCACGGGCGAGGCGGGATTCCACACAAGCAGAAGCAGGGGAACCAGCACCGCGTGAAGAACGATGGCCACGGACAAAACAAAAAGAAGGAAGGTCGTGCCGCAGCGCGGATGCAGCCTGCTGCACGCGCGGGCAGTGCTCACCGTGACCATGCCGCCCTTCTCAAAGGCGTGAATGGTCTTGTGTTCCGCGCCGTGATACTGGAACACGCGGCGGATGTCGGGCATGAAGGATATGGCGACAATGTACCCGATAAACATGAGAAATTTGAAAACGCCGTCCCACAGATGGAAGGAAATTCCATTCATGTCGCCGGAAAGGCCGAGCTCTTCCATGCCGAGCGCCAGAAGATGCGGCGCCGCCACAAAGAGCACCACGGCCGCGCCGAGGGCCATGAGCAGCGTGAGCGCCACCTGTCCGCGGGACATGGGAGAGGAATCGTCGTCGCCCATGAAAAGGTCGGCGGAACGGTTAAGCGCCCGCACGCCGTTGGACAGCGTTTCCACCAGAATGGGGAATCCGCGCAGAAAGCGCACGGAACGCAGTCCCTGCGGCCCCATGGTGCGCCACTGCCGGCTCTCCACGGAAATGGAGCCGGAAGGCCTGCGCACGGCCAGCGCGTAGGACGCGCCGTTTCGCATGAGCACGCCTTCCATGACGGCCTGACCGCCCACCAGAGGCAGCGCGCAGCTCTCGGACGCAAGCGCGAGGCAGCGCAGAAGGGAACGAACCATTTTCATGCCATATCCTGAAAAACTCTCCCGCAAAGCGGGGTGAAGGCGTTCCCGGAAAACACCGGAAAAACGCCCGTGCGCCGCCGAAAAACGCAGAACATCTGCGCGCCCTGCGCCCTCGCGCCGGCGGCCGGCGCGCCCGTTTCCGCAAAACGCGGCGGGTGCGGCGAAGGCTTCATCGGCAGGCCGAACGCCCGAAAAGGGGCCTTCGGAACCTGCCGGAGCGCAAGGCTCCAAACTCAAAAACCTCCCCAGGAAAGCCTGGGGAGGTTCCGCTCATTCCCGGCTCGATACGACGCCGGAACCAGCGTTACTTTGCGAATTTGGCGTACTTCTTGCGGAAGCGGTCAATGCGGCCGGCGGTATCGACGAAGCGCTGCTTGCCGGTGAAGAAAGGATGGCAGGCGGAGCAGATTTCCACATGCACGGTTTCGCCCTTGGTGGAGAGAACTTCCACAACATTGCCGCAGGCGCAGACAAGCTTGGCCTTGTAAACTTTGGGATGGATGCCTTCTTTCATGGTACACTCCTCAGATGATTTGCGGACCCACGGGTACGCCCATACCCACCTTGGTAGGCGGACAGTCGCCTAGTCGCCCGATTTACCGCAGCGTTGAAGATTCAAGTCGGAGAACCCTACTTCTTTTTTCGCGGATAGTCCAGTGTTTTCCCGCTTCATTTTCTCGTGAACAACTCCGACGCTCTGGACGAGCGCGCCCGTAAGGGCTATACCTTGCCCATGCGTTATTATCCTCTGTTTCTGAGTCTTGCCGACGCCCGCTGCCTCGTGGTGGGCGCAGGCCCCGTGGGACGGCGAAAAATCGCCGATCTTCTCTCGTGCGCTCCGGCCGAGCTTCTGGTAGTCGATCCCGCGCTCGACGAAGCGGCGCTCCGGCAGGCCCTCGACGGACAGGACACCGCGCCCCTTCGCGCGGAAAAGCGGGCCTTTCGCCCGGAAGACGTGGAAGGACGCGCCCTCGCCTTTGCGGCCACGCCTTCGGCGGCGGTCAATTCGGCCATCGCAAGGCTGTGCCGCGCCTGCGGTGTGCCGTGCAACGTGGCCGGACCTCTGGAAGACGGCGTTTCCGGCACGTTTCTGGTTCCCGCCCATCTGGAGGACGGCCCCATCACCCTCGCGCTCTCCACGGGCGGATGCAGCCCCGCGCTCGCCCGCGCCCTGAAGGAAGACCTCAGGCATTGGATACAGGGCGGCTACGCTCCGCTCGCGCTTCTTCTGAAAAAACTGCGTCCCCGGCTCATCGCCCTCGGCCTCGGCAGCAGCGCCGACGCCGACGTATTCCGCGCGCTGTGCGCCCGTCCCCTGCGCGACGAGCTCATGGACGCCCTCGCCCGCAAGGACTTCGGCAGGCTTGCCGATCTGCTGCGCCCCGTGCTTCCGGACGCTCTTTCCCCTTCCCTTGAGGAGATTATCCATGAACTGGACTGACATTC
>NZ_DBMAHT010000127.1:0-5486 GCF_057866825.1 Mailhella sp. | reverse complement strand
ACTGCTTGGCTTGCACGACGGGCATTGCGTTTAACGCCGGAAGTGAATTCCGGCTACTTATGCCCGTCGGCCGGACTCCTGATGTCGCCCGGGGCCCCAGTGCGTTGAGAGACGACCTTCCGGCATGCACTCCCCCTTCGCACGTTGCTTCGGGCATAATCTTCCCGTTCACCCTGTCCTGCTGAAACAGCGAGGCTGCGAAGCGGAAACAGGGGGGGCGGGAGGAATTATTTCTGACCTTGCAGTCTCCCAAAGAACACGCAGGCCCGTTTGCGCAAGACACGCTGTGCGGACTGCTTGGCTTGCACGACGGGCATTGCGTTTAACGGCGGGAGTGAATTCCGGCTACTTGCCTGCCGTCGCCCGCGGGCCCCAGAGCGTTGAGAGAACGCCTTCCGGTTTACTTTTGCGGCCCTGAACTCGGAGTTTCCCCCAAAAAATCCGGAAATCCTTTCCTTTGACACGACTGTCCGGCACAGGCCGGACAGGAGTCGGCCACCGCAGGTGGGTCCGTAAGGACACACCTGCACTGAGTCCGCAGCCAGAACGGAGCCAGCCAAGCACTCCCGAGCCATGCAGTCTCAGCTTTTCCAAGCGCCGTCAGGATTCGGCAACTCGCCCTGCTTTCCCGCCAGCGCCTGCCTGCCGAACCGGCGAAGCCGGGAGGCAGAACCAGGGGGGCGCGGGGGGGAATTATTTCCCCCGCATGCCTTTCCTGCCTTTCTGCCTTTCCTGCTTTTCCTCTCTTTCTGCCTTTCCTGCTTTTTTCTCAGGCTTTGACGACCATGAGCTTAGGGGAGGTCTGGGGGGCGGGGTCAGGGAGGGCATCGGAGGGAGCGGAGCCGAAGAGTTCACTGGAGGGGCGGGAGACGAGTCGTCTTTGCATTTCCATGAGCACGGCGAACTCGTAGGTATGGGCGGTTTTTGCGCTGCCGCCTGCGCCTTCGAGGGCGGCGACGGCGAACTGGGTCTGTTCCCAGAGGCTCATGAGTTCCTGATCGGGGAGGAGCTGGAGTTCGGCCAGCGCGGAAGATTCACCCAGTTCGGACGGCGTAGCGGAAAAAATGGGAACCATAAAGCCTCCTTATCTATATCGAGCGCGGCACGGAGAACGGCGCATGATTTTATGGGAACGCGGGCCTTTCGGGGTTCGGCGAGAGGTGCAGGCCGAACGGCGCGGAAGGGGCGGCGGGCATGACGGTTTGAGGGAAAATACCGGGGTTCCGGGCAAAACTGCGGGAGCGCCCTGCCTTGGAACTGCGCGGGCAGGGGCATCCGGCTTTCCAATAGAGAAGAAGCCCGGCGCTAGCTTCCGGGCTTCTTTTAGAAGAGGCAGCTCAACTGCCCTTTATCTAAACTCCCCAATAAAGGAGAGATTTCCCACTGCGAATCCGGCGTTCTGCGGAATTCGGCAAAACGCCGTTCCGCAATCTTGGCCGCAGCACGCCTGAGGCGTTCGGGAAAACGCCGGCGGGTGACTCAACCGGACTTTATGTTGGTAGGACTATATATCCCTTTTTTCCCGTTCTGGCAAGCATTTTTCTGCTCCGGGGCTTGCCGCGCGGCCTGGGGCAGGGCATGCCGACGTGAGGCAGGCCTGGGCCTACGCAACAGGTACGCGTCAAAGATTTTCCGGCCACGTTCCAAGGGCAGGCGCGACTGCGGGGGAAACGGACTGGACAAAATACGGGCCAGCCGCCGGAGCGTTGCCGCGCTTTCTCTTTTCCTCTCCGCGCCCCGGTTTCCGGGGCCCCGCCCTTCCCTGCGCCGCACGCACATTCCCCCGCCCGGCTCTCCCGCAGAAACGCCCGCATTCCCCCTTCGCCCCGGCCAGTGTTTCCCCCGAAAAAGCATCCTCCCCTGCCCGCAACCCGCCAAAAACGCGGAAACTTTCGCCTTCTCCCCTTGACACCAGCCGCCAGGACATTAAAACATACAAGAACTCTCAGGGCGGGGTGAAAGTCCCCACCGGCGGTGATCCCCCTATTCCGCGGGGAAGCCCGCGGGCGCGTTTTCAAGGGAAAAAGCGCAGATCCGGTGCAAATCCGGGGCCGACGGTAACAGTCCGGAAGAAAGAGAATGGATTCCTCGCCTCAGTATTCTGAAGCCTCTCCTCTCTCCTAGCGCCTTCTGCGGCCCTGATGTGGACATCTCCAGGGAGTTTGTCATGCGTCAGCTTTCTTCTCTTTGCTCCATCGAACAGGCTGTGGACGACATCCGCAACGGGCGGATGATCGTTGTCGTGGACGACGACGATCGCGAATGCAGCGGTCATCTGGTCATGGCCGCCCAGCTCGTCAATCCCGACGCCATCAACTTCATGGCGCGTCACGCCTGCGGCCTCGTCTGTCTCGCCCTCTCCCCCGACATGGCGGATAAGCTCAATCTGCCCCTCATGCCCTCCAGCAACGCCGGGCACACTCCCGCGTTCACCGTGTCCATCGAGGCCCGGGAAGGCGTCACCACCGGCATCTCCGCCGCCGACCGCGCCACCACCATTCTTGCCGCCGTCGCCGAAAACGCCGGCCCCGACGACATCGTCACCCCCGGTCACGTCTTTCCCCTGCGCGCCCGTCGCGGCGGCGTCCTCACCCGCGTGGGCATCGCCGAAGCCGGTTCCGATCTCGCAGCCTTCGCCGGTCTGCGTCCGGCCGCCGTCATCTGCGAAATCCTCAAGGAAGACGGCTCCGTCGCCCGCATGGACGATCTCGAAGCCTTCGCCGAAACCCACGGTCTGCACATCGCCGCCATTCGCGACATCATCCGCTATCACATGCGCCACGGCAAACTCGCCGTCCGCCGCGTGGCCGAAGCCAAAATGCCCACCAAGTACGGCACTTTCCGCATCATCGCCTACGAAAGCGACGCCTCCTCCGATACCCACATCGCCCTCGTCAAGGGCGACGTCGATGAACGCGTGGATCCCTCGCCCGTGCTCGTGCGCGTTCACAGCGAATGCCTCACCGGCGACGCCTTCGGTTCCCTGCGCTGCGACTGCGGCAATCAGCTCGCCGCCGCCCTCATGCAGATAGAAAAGGAAGGCCGCGGAGCCCTGCTGTACATGCGTCAGGAAGGCCGCGGCATCGGCCTTGCCAACAAAATTCGCGCCTACGCTCTCCAGGAACAGGGCTACGACACCGTGGAAGCCAACATCAAGCTCGGATTCGCCCCAGATCTTCGCGACTACGGCGCCGGAGCCCAGATTCTCCGCGACCTCGGCATCAGCCGCCTGCGCCTCATGACCAACAATCCCCGCAAGATCGTGGGCCTCGAAGGTTACGGCATCGAAATTACGGAACGCGTTCCCATTGAAATCGGTCTGTGCGACATCAACGAGCACTACATGCGCACCAAACAGGAAAAAATGGGACACATCCTCCACTTCGGCAAGAAAAAAAAGGAGGACTGATTCCCCCGACATTCTCGCCGATTCCCCTTCGCAGGATTCCGCTTTCTGCCGCGCCCCTGCGGCCGCCGCGCACGCCGCGACAGTCGCCGACGCTCAAGACCGCGCTCCCACGCAAGCCTTGAGCTTCCGCGACTCGCCCCACGTGGGCTCGCCCCGCTGCGTGATCGTTGCGCCGAGCTCACCACGCCGCAACCCGCTTTGCCGCAGCTCGGGCGCGTGACGGAAGCTCTCACGAAACACGCCCGTCGCGTTTCTCTGCGATCGCCGCACAGCGCTCCGCCTGCCCGTTCTCACGGCGCGGCAGGTCGGATGCCGCATCCGCCGAAACGCCGATCCCCTGCGTCGAGGCCCATGCTCAAAAGGAGACACTATGGACATCATTGCCTTGAACAGCAAAAACTGGGAAGAAAAGGTCCGTCAGAAAAATCCCTGGACCGTTCCCGTCGATTCCGAAGTCATACACAACGCCAGAAACGGCAACTGGTGCATCATGCTCACCGCCCAGAAGCCCGTTCCCGGCGCATGGTTCCCGCCCGTGAAGGATAAACGCATCCTGTGCCTGGCTTCGGGAGGCGGTCAGCAGGGCCCCGTGCTCGCCGCCGCAGGGGCCGACGTCACCGTGCTCGACATCTCCGAAGCGCAGCTCGAACAGGACCGTTCCGTGGCCCGCAAGGAGAATCTCAACCTGCACACCGTGCTCTCCAGCATGACCAACCTCTCCATGTTCGACAACGAATACTTCGACATCATCGTGCATCCGGTGTCCAACGTATTCATTCCGCACATCCAGCCGGTGTGGAACGAGGCCTTCCGCGTGCTCAAAAAGGGCGGCGTGCTCATGAGCGGATTCATGAACCCCGTGTTCTACATGTTCGACGAAAAACTCGAAGAACAGGGCATTTTGCAGGTCAAGTATCCCCTGCCCTACTCCGACCTCGACTACCTCAGCAAGGACGACCTCGAACGCAAGGGCGACGCCGTGGAATTCGGTCACTCCCTCTCCGATCAGATTCAGGGTCAAATCGCCGCAGGCTTCGTCATCAACGGATTCTATGAGGATTCCTTCGGCGGCGAACGCCTCCTCGACAGATTCTGCCCCTGCTTCCTCGCCACCCGCGCCGTCAAACCGTAAAGAGGAAAGGCAGAAAAGACAGAAAAGGCATGCGGGGGAAATAATTTCCCCCGCACCCCCTTGTTTCTGCCTCCCGGCTTCGCCGGTCGGCAGGATCAAGGGATGTCGGTCAAATTCTCCGCGCTCAAACAGCGCAAAAACTGAAAATCGCGTCGGCAGGAAAACTTTTCCGCGCCTGGCGAAACACGAAAGGCCCGAGCCGGGCTCCGCATCGGAGCAAGGCTGCGCGGCCTTTTTTTTTGCAGACAGCCTGCCATGAGAGCCCGAGTGCCCGCCGTCGCCCGTTTGCCCAAGACACACTGTACGGACTGCATCACTTGCACGACGGGCATTGCGTTTAACGCCGGAAGTGAATTCCGGCTACTTATGCCCGACCTTTTTCTTTTCCCGAGTACCCGCAACTGCCCGTTTGCCCAAGACACACTGTACGGACTACATCACTTGCACGACGGGCATTGCGTTTAACGGCGGGAGTGAATCCCGCCTACTTATGCCCGACCTTTTTCTTTTCCCGAGTACCCGCAACTGCCCGTTTGCCCAAGACACACTGTACGGACTGCATCACTTGCACGACGGGCATTGCGTTTAACGGCGGGAGTGAATCCCGCCTACTTATGCCCGTCGGCCGGGCTCCTGATGTCGCCCGGGGCCCCAGTGCGTTGAGAGACGGCCTTGCGGTTGCATTTACAGACCTTGATGGTCCCAAAAAATCTGGAAATCTCTTCCTTACTCACGACTGTCCGACATTTGTCGGACAGGAGTCGGCCACCGCAGGTGGGTCCGTGAGGACACACCTGCACTGAGCCCGCAGTCCAAACAGCGCCTGCCAAGCCTTTCCACGCCCCGCAGTCCCCTGCCTTTCCCAACGTCCGCCGATATTCGGCAGTGCGCCCTGCACCCGCAGTCCCGCCCTGCTGAAGCAGCTTTAGCTGCGAAGCAGAAACA
>NZ_DBMAHT010000126.1:0-5539 GCF_057866825.1 Mailhella sp. | reverse complement strand
CAGCCGCGGGCTGCTCGGCAACGGGAGCTTTTTCCGGCGCAGCGGGCGAAGAAGTATTCTCCGCGGCGGGAGCCTTCGAGCTGGCGGGCGCAGGCGCGTTCCGGTTCAAACGGCCGGACACTTCGGGAAACGACGGCTTTCCGGCGGGCGACTTCCCTGCGACGGAAGGGGCAGAAGAAGGCGCATCGTTGCTCTTCCCTGCTTCGGCGGCCTTTCCGGCGGAAGCAGGCTCAACGGCGGGCGCAGGGCTCGCCGATTCCGGCGCGGAGGTTGAAGAAGTGTTCCCGGCGGCGGAAGACTTCGGAGCGCCTGTGTTTTCCGCTCCTGTTCCGGCGCTCTTCCCGGCTTCGGACGGCGCCGGGGCGCTCATGTCGCTTTCGCGATGATGAAGAATGTCGTCTGCGCGGCGGGTCATCTGTTCGGCCATGCGGCGGCACACGTTTGCGGCGGTCTGCATGGACTCCACGGAGCAGCGACGGCGGCTCAGCCATTCTCCGAGGAACAGCAGCTCGGCAGAAGACAGCGCCTGTCCCTCGGCCTTGCGGCGGATGGCGTACACCATGTCGTTTCTGGCGCGCTCCTGCCTGTCGGCGTACATGCCCGCCACGCGGGTGCTTTCGGCCATGCGGCGGCTCTGTATGGCGATTTCGTCCCTGTCGCCGTGCTCGCGGGCCAGGGACAGCGCCATGTAGGCCCGGGCAAAGCTCTCATTGGCATCGCTTTCGTGCCCGGCTTCCCGGAGAATGGCCGCAGAAAGCGCGGGCAGATCGACCGCAGCCGAAGCATCCAGAGAAACGGCGAGACGACGGAACTTTTCGGCGTACACCTCGAACATGTCCGCCACCTGCGCGTCGGTCAGCGGAGTTTTCCGCGATGCACGGGCGGAACGCTCCATTTCCTCGATGAAGGCAGGCGAATACATGCGATAAAGCGCTTCCAGCATGCCGGGCGTGAACACGTAGTTCAGAATGCTGGAGCGGCTTTTCAGCGGATCGCGCTCCACGCTGCGCAGCGTGCCGGAATTGCTGTATCTCGCGTTTGCCTGCACGAGGGTGACCGCACTGCGGCCCCCGCGTCCCTCATGATGCGAAGGAATGTACTTCGACGCCAGCCAGCCCGCCATGTCACTCACGAAGCGGGGCGTCACCACGGAATCCCGATGTTCGGCCGCAGGCGCGGGAGCCTGATCCGTCACCTTGCCGGACGCGCTGTCGCCGTCGGGCGCGGCTGCGCCGTTCGAGGTCATGGCGCGGTCCACTCTGGCCAGAAGCTCGGCCTGCGGATCCACAGGCTCGGGACGTCCCTCTGTCGTCAGCGCGGCTCCCACCTGCCGGGGCGTGTTTTCTTCTCCGGCGGCAGAAGAGGCGGAGGAAACGTCGGCAGGCGTTCCGGCCTCGTCGGTTTTTTCCGTCGTTTTTCCGGTCAGATTCCGAACTGCGTTTCTGGCGGATTCCACGGTCGATTCCACCTTCTCCGGCAGAAAATACCATGCAGCGCCGCCAAGACAGCACAGAACCAGAACACACGCAGCTATTTTGCGGAACGAACGGGATGATGAAGCCATGGGAGAGGCACTCCGTCTTGCCCGGAAAGCGCCCGGGCAGCTGAGGATATTGCAAATTTACACACGGCTCATTTTAGCGTATTCCTCTGTTCCTGTGAAGTGCGCCCCGCGCCTCCCCGACATCAGAAACATCGCCATCATTCACGAGGTTTTTCCATGAAATGCCGCCGCTGCCATGCACGCGCCGTAGTCTCTCTTCCCAGTCACAACACCGCCTTCTGCCCCGACTGCTTCCTGGACTTCTTCTCCAAACAGGTGGACAGAGGCATTCGGGAACAGGGACTCATGACCAAAGACGACCGCGTGCTCGTGGCGCTTTCCGGCGGCAAGGACTCGCTCGCCCTCATGCTTGAACTCGGCCGTCAGGGCTACAACGTCACCGCGCTGCACATCGATCTCGGCATTCCGGGTTCCTCGCCCGCGGCGCGCGGCGTGGTGGAACGCTTCTGCAAAAAATACGACTTTCCGCTCATCGTCCGCGAGATGGCCGCCGAAGGCCTCGCCATTCCCGACGTGAAGGCCGCGCTGCGCCGCCCCGTGTGTTCCGCCTGCGGCAAGATCAAGCGCTACTACTTCAATCAGACCGCGCGCGAAGGCGGCTTCAACGTGCTGGCCACCGGCCACAACCTCGACGACGAAGTGGCAAGGCTCACCAGCAACACCCTGCGCTGGGACCGCGCCTATCTCAGCGATCAGGGGCCGCTGCTCAAGGATTCCGACGGCTTCACCCGGAAGGTCAAGCCGTTCTGGCGTCTCACCGAATTTGAAACGGCCAACTACGCCTTTCTCATGGGCATAGAAAACCACTACGCGCCCTGCCCCTACAGCGAAGGCGCGAGCTTCTCCACGCTGAAAAGCCTGTGGATAGACCTGGAAGAAAAAATGCCCGGCCGGAAAATGGATTTCTATCACGGTTTTCTGGAACGCGGAAAGCCCGCCTTCCAAAGCCAGGAAGAGGAACACGGGCAGACGCTCGCGCCCTGCGCCCGCTGCGGCTATCCCACCTCCACCGAAGTGTGCGGCGTGTGCCGCATCCGCGAGGCGCTGGCCGCCAGAAATTAGCGCGTCAACTTGCTTTCCTGCCGAGGCCTGCGCCGCCGAATCTCCGGCCGCGGGCCTCGTCGTTTATCCCGCTCCGCACCCTTTCCCGAAAGTCACCTTCCTCTGCTCGCCGCCCCGGCTCCCCTGTGATCTTCCGCGGCGATTTCCGGCCGCGATTCGCCGTTGAGGTTCGTCGCTGCGATCCGCCCGTCAGGGCTGTTCCCCCGCGCTCCCCGCTCGCGAGGCTGCACTGCCCTCCCTTCACCGAGCCGGCGTCATCTCCTGCCATCCCCGGCGCATCCGCCGCGCGTTGATCCTTTTCCCCGGCCGCGCCCTTCCCCGGTCGATCCGTCGTCTTTTCCACCGGCACCGATGCGCTCCGGCCTGCCCCTGCCTTGTTGCGCCGCTCTTCCGTTCCGCTCCCGCCGCGTCGCCCAGATTCTTCTCTCTGCGCCCCGCCGGACCTGCAAGAATACGACAGTCTGCGCAAGAAAAGGAAACTTGTCTTTTCCCGCAAAATGTCTATTATTTCTTACTGAGAAGAAAGGAAAATCCTGTCGCGCGCCGTTGCCCGCAAAAGACCGGCCTCCCCGCCGTTCGCGCCCGCGCAGCCGGACGAAACCCTGAGGCGTCCGCCGTCTTCAAACGCATCTCAGGCGCATCTCAGACATCCGCCCTTTCTTCCCTGAGGGCGCCGCGTCCGGCGTCTCCGACGCCCCGCCCTCCCCGCCGGATCGGATGCTCCCGATTCAGGCGCGCCGCGCCTTGCTCACGGCGCATCCTGCCGACGGAACGTTCAAGCGAAAACCGCTCTAAGGAGACTTTCCATGAAGCGCAGGCTTCTTGTCGCCCTGATGGTTCTCAGTCTTTCCGGATGCGCCTACGACCCCTACGGGCCGGACGTGGCCGGCAGCGTGGCCGTAGGATCCGGCGGCGTGTATGGCGGCAGCGTCAGCGTCGGCACAGGCGGATACGTCGCGCCGGGCTACTACGGCACGTCGCTGATCTTTCCCGTGCTGCCGCCGCCCGTCATCGTTTCCCCGCCTCCGCCGAGGCCACACGGCGTGCTTCCCCCGCCCCCTCCGCACAGGCCCCCGGCTCCGGGCATGGTTGCTCCCGGGCACAGGCCTCCGCCTCCCGGAATAAGACCCCCCGGTACAAGACCGCCAGGACTGCATCCCGGCGTGCCCGGTCCCAGACCTCCCATTGTCGGCCCGGGCAGCCCCGGCCCCAGGCCGCCCATGATGCGCCCCGGAACTCCGGGAACACGGCCGCCCGTCATGCGGCCGGGCGCAGGCAGACCTCCCAGGCCTCCGATGATGCGCCCCGGCGCTCCCGGAGTGCGCCCGCCCATGGCCAGACCCGCCGGAGGGCAGCGCCCGCCCGCGCTTCGTCCGGCAGGCGGAGGGGCGCGTCCCCCGATCATGCGTCCTTCCGGCGGCGTCTCCCGGCCCATGCCGGCAAGACCGACCGGCGCTCGTCCGGGCATAGGCTTTCCGAGAGGGCCTCGCCGCTGATTTCCCTGCCTTTCCGCGGCGCGCCGGCAACGCCGCCCGATAAAAAAATGTCCGTGGTCCCATTCCGGGATCACGGACATTTTTGCGCCCTTCGCGCAGCAAATTCATGCACAGCTCAGACACGCCGATTCCCGGCGGGCCGCACGGCCTGCCGCCCGGGCCGCGCGGATTTCTTCCTCACGGCAACCGCCATTCCGTGCCGCCTTCGCGGGCAGGCTCGACGTTTCAGCGGCCTGCCGGACGTTTCCGCCCCGCGCGCCTTGCCGCAGGCAAGAGCCTCGCTACTTGTGGAAAAAGAACTTCATGCACCAGCAGAACACCGGCACCAGCAGAATGACCACGTACAGACGCGTCATCTGAAACGCCATGATCTTGGGCAGGTTTTCGTTGGCGTCCGCCAGACCGATGACCGCGTTGAGGCCGCCCGGCGACGTGGCCAGAATGGAGCCGATGACGTCGATATCCGTCATGTGACGCACCACAAAGGCCGCGCCGAGTCCGGCTGCGAGCAGAATGCAGGTGCTGAGTATCATGACGGGAATCTGATCCTTCATGCTGGCCAGCATGTCCAGCGAGAGCATGGAGCCCACGCATATGCCTATGCCGAGCTGCGCCGCATTGTAGAACAGGGACGGCATCTGAATGTCGGCCAGCCCCAGCAGCTTCACGGCCATGCTTCCTACGACGGCGCCGAGCATGCAGCCGCCGGGAATGTGGAAGAACTTGAAAATGCAGCCTACCGTCGCTCCGGAAACAACCAGCATAATGATCTGATGATTCATGACATCCCTCGCCGTTTTTCTCCGCTCGGTATAGCTTGAACCTCCGCGCTTTGTAAACGTTGTTCCCTCCATCGCCGAAGCAGTGGAATCAGACGATTTTTTTCTGCAATATTCTGTTTTTCCCCGGATATCGACTCCTTATTTCAACGCGCGACGGTCGATACCGGCCTTGCTCCTTGGCTTGTGAAAAACATAATGAATCGTATGAAAAAATATTCAACAGATCTCTTCCAAAACAAAAGTCGATCTCAGGGCGAAAAGCGCCGCACAACAAACACACATTCCGCGCCTTCTCAAAAAACATGCAGGAAATTTTTCTCCGGGCGACGCGCTTTCACAAAATCATGGCCGCGCTGCAAAGCGGCACAGGGCCCGGCTGCCGGGTTGTCCCCCTGCTGCGCAGGAAAGTTCCATCTCTGCGGAACATAAGGCCTTTTTGCCGATGCTCGCTTCTGCAAGAATGCGCCCTGCGGCCTGACGCCCCGCATCCGCGCTTTCCCGACGCCGTTTCTGCCCGCCTGCGCCTCTTTCCCCTGCCTCACTCCCGCGCCGGAAGCAGGCCCCGCCACCAGTTCCACTCCCCCCGCTTTGCGCGCTCCCGCCGCCTTTGTGCCGCTCAGCGCCGCGCCTTTTCC
>NZ_DBMAHT010000125.1:0-5671 GCF_057866825.1 Mailhella sp. | reverse complement strand
TCAAGAGTCCAATCTCCATCATATCTCGGCAAATAACGTTCACCTGTACATTCCATAACTACACCTTACTAATCTAATCAGCTAAATTATTTTTCCAGATACCAATCCACGGTCTTCACGATGCCGGATTCAAAGTTCTCGTCGGGGTTCCAGCCGAGTTCCGTCACTATTTTGGTGGGATCGATGGCGTAGCGCTTGTCGTGTCCCGGACGGTCGGAGACGAAGGTCATGAGTTCTTCGTATTTCATGCCGTTTTTGCGCGGACGGCGTTCATCCAGAATCGAGCACACCGTGTGCAGAATCTGGAGATTGTTCCGCTCGTTGTGGCCGCCGATATTGTAGGTTTCGCCGCTCCGCCCCTTGTGGAAGATGAGGTCGATGGCCTTGCAGTGGTCGAGCACATAGAGCCAGTCTCGGATGTTTGAGCCGTTGCCGTATACCGGAATGGGCTGTTCCGCGAGGCATTTGCTGATGATGACGGGAATGAACTTTTCCCGATGCTGCTTGGGCCCGTAATTGTTCGAGCAGTTGGAGGTGGTTACGTTCATGCCATAGGTGTGATGGTAGGCCCGCACGATGAAGTCCGAGCCCGCCTTGCTCGCCGAATACGGACTGTTGGGCGCATAAGCCGTCGTTTCGGCAAAGTAGCCCGTGGCCCCAAGCGTGCCGTACACTTCATCCGTGGAAATGTGATGGAATCGTGCGCCCTCATAGCCGGGCTTCACCTTGCCGGGGGCGTCCATCCAATGACGGCGCGCCGTCTCGATGAGCGTGAACGTGCCCATGAAGTTGGTTTCCATGAAGGCACGGGGCCCCTTGATGGAGTTGTCCACGTGGCTCTCCGCCGCAAAATGAATCACGCCCCGGATGTCGTATTCCGTGAACAGCCGCTCCACGAGCGCTTCGTCGCAGATATCCCCCTGAACGAAGACGTAATTGGGCATGACCTCGCATTCCTTCAAATTGTCGAGATTGCCCGCGTAGGTGAGCTTGTCGAGATTGACGACACGATACTCCGGGTATTTCGCGCAGAAATACGGCACGAAGTTGGAGCCGATGAACCCGGCGCCGCCGGTAACGAGTATGGATTTCATTGTGTTGTCCTGTAATCGTTCCAATCAATAAAAAATCTTTGGAAAAAGAGATGCGCGCGGGGAGGGAGAAAAGCCTTTCTTCAGAAAGGTTTCCTCCCTCCCCGCAAAGCTCAATCACTCTCCCCTCTCCATCTTTCTGACGCATCGTTTCAAGCTGTCGGTCCAGTGCGGAATAGACAGTCCGAAGTCACGTTTAATTTTTGCCTTGTTGAGCACGCTGTAGGCCGGGCGCGCGGCACGGGTGGGGTATTCGGCGCTTTCGATGGGGCGCACGGCGCAGGAAAGGCCCGACTCTTCCATAATGGCGCAGGCAAAGTCGTACCAGCTTGTCACGCCTTCATTGCTGAAATGGTAGATTGCCTTCATGCCCGGCGTGATCTGCGGCAGCACGGCAACAATCGCCGCGGCGAGATCGGCGGCATACGTCGGCGTTCCCACCTGATCGAACACCACGCCGAGACTCTCGCGCTGAGCGCCCAGGCGGCGCATGGTCTTCACGAAGTTGTTGCCGAAGCTCGAATACACCCACGAAGTGCGGATCACGATCGCCGTTTCAGCCTCGCGGAGCGCGGCCTCTTCTCCGGCCAGTTTGGTGCGTCCATACACGGAAACCGGATTCGGCGCATCACTCTCCCGATAGGGGAGATGTGCCGTGCCGTCAAACACGTAGTCCGTGGAAATCTGAATGATGTTGCGCCCGTAGCGCGCCAGAAGCTCAGGGCCCACGCGGTTCGCGCGGTCGGCGGCCTCGACGTCATCTTCGGCTTTATCCACAGCGGTGTACGCCGCGCAGTTGATAACTGCATCAAATTTCCGCGCCGCAAAGAATGCCGAAACCGCGGCTTCGTCGGTGATGTCGAGCTCGGCGCGGCCAGCGTATTCGGCCCGGTCGCCGAGAAGCAGCCGCAGTTCCTGCCCAAGCTGTCCGTTGGCTCCCGTGACTAGAAACATGTTTCAAACTCCGCGAAATACGGATGCAGCTTGTCCTTGTCCGACGTGAGAGCGCGGGACATGTCGATGCGCCAGTCAATGGCAAGCGTGGGATCGTCAAAGCGGATGCCGCCCTCGGACTCCTTGCAGTACAGGTTGTCGCACTTGTAGGCGAACACCGCGGTTTCACTGAGCACGGAAAAGCCGTGGGCAAAACCGCGGGGAATCATGAGCTGACGGTTGTTTTCCGCGGAGAGCTCCACGGCCACATGCTGCCCGTAGGTGGGAGAGGAACGACGGATGTCCACGGCCACGTCGAGCACGGTGCCTTCAAGCACGCGCACAAGCTTGGCCTGCGCGTGTTCCCCCTTCTGAAAATGCAATCCGCGCACCGTGCCGTAGCAGGATTTCGACTGATTGTCCTGCACGAAATCATAGTGAAGCCCCGCTGCCTCGAAGGCTGCTCTGCTGTAGCTTTCAAAAAAGTAGCCGCGCGCGTCCGTGAAAATGCGGGGTTCAATGATGTACACGCCTTCGATGGCTGTTTTAATAAAGTTCATGCCGCTCCTCCAGAACCTTCATGAGATATTCGCGGTAGGCTCCCTTCTTCATATCGTTGATGAGTGCTTCCATCTGCGACTCATCGATGAAGCCCTTGGCAAAGGCAATTTCCTCCACGCAGGCGATTTTGAGTCCCTGCCGCTTTTCAATGACCTGCATGAAGTGGGTGGCGTCAGCCAGGGAATCCGGCGTGCCTGCGTCGAGCCACACGATGCCGCGGCCCATAGGCACCACGCTCATGCGGCCTTCCCTGAGATACATATTGTTGAGATCCGTGATTTCGAGCTCGCCGCGCGCAGAAGGCGTCAGGTTGGCGGCCTTTTCACACACGTCCGGCGGATAGAAATACAGGCCCACGGAGGCATAGTTAGACTTGGGATGCTCGGGCTTTTCCTCGATGCTGAGGGCCCTGTGGTTCTCGTCGAACTCCACTACGCCGAAGCGTTCAGGATCGGAAACATGATAGGCAAAGATGGTGGCTCGCGTGCCCATGTTCTGCTTCACGGCGCGACGATAGATCTTCATCTGATGGCCCATATAAAAGATGTTGTCGCCGAGAATGAGGCACACGTCGTCGCCGGCAGCGAAGTCGGCGCCGAGGGTGAAGGCCTCGGCTATGCCCTTGGGCTCGGGCTGCACCTTGTAGGAGAGCTTCAGGCCGAGCTGCGAGCCGTCGCCGAGCAGGCGCTCGATGTTCAGGGTGTCCTGCGGCGTGGAGATGATGAGGATTTCCCGGATGTCGAACAGCATCAGTGTAGAGAGCGGATAATAGATCATCGGCTTGTCGTACACGGGCAGAAGCTGCTTTGACGTGATTCGCGTAAGCGGATAGAGCCTCGTGCCGCTGCCTCCGGCGAGAAGTATGCCTTTCATGTCTTTCCCTGGTTCATTATCGTATTATGTTTACGGAACGAAGCGTTGTGCCCCATTCACAAAACTGCCCCTGCCATCATGCATAACTGACAGTATGATTTTGATAATCTTCAATTTTATGATAAATTATATTTATTTATTAATTTCAATTGATTATATTATAAAAATGTTCATTTTTACTCTTAATTTTAACTGTCAGTTGTCTTAATCGCTTAATTCATACGGAAAGACAAGTCGTTTCTTGGCGCGCGCAGTCCCCGGCAGGGCGTTCTTCGGGGCAGACTCCACGGCGTTTCCGCTGGTTATTTTCTGCTTAACCGAAGGCGTCAATTATTTGAATTAACGATATAAAAATAAAAATTCTGAAGGGCGCCCCGCTTCCAGAAATGCCGAAATTCCCCCCCTCATGTTCCGTCGGTCAGAGTCGGCAGACTGTGTCTTCAGTCATTAAAAATTTTTTGTCAGTATGACTGACAGTATGATATATCGAGAAATCTTCCCTTCGTCGAGGCAACGATATCTGCCACGAGGTCGCGCCACGCCCGGAATTGGTGCCCCATCCTGCCGACCTCGGGCCCTTTCGCCTGTCTGCCATTTCTCCACAGACGCAGCATGCAGCCCCAGGGGGGGGACTCAGCACCTTCACCCTCCGCTGTGCCCTGTTCCGATACCTTTCCCTCCGCCATGCGCCGAAGTCGCGCCAGCGCGCGGTTGTTCAGCAGCCTTTTCGAAAAATTCCTGCCCCGGAACGATTGCATCCGAACGCTTCCCGACGTATCATCGGATACATAACCGTGGAAAAGACCCCTGCCGGGTCGGGTTCGCGACGCCGACTCCTCCTGCCGCGTTGCCAAGCCCGGCCCGTCCGGGAGAATTGCGGCCGTTCTGCGCTTCCTCCAGACACGCAGGCGGCCTTTTCTTTCGGGCGGGATTCGGCCAGGAATGGCGGACAACATCGGCCTTGTCGCCGCGCGTTATGCCGGGGATGCGAAACGCCGGCGCTTCGACGCCGCGTCGGGGAACGCCTCCCAACGACGTGCCTTCGGCGGACGACTTCGCCAGGGCTCCGGCATCCGGCAGCGCTGCCCGCCGGGTCTGACATACTGGAGGACAGGAAGCGCGGAAAACGCCAGTTTCTCCCGCCGTTCCTCTCAAGGCAGGGAATCAGATCCGGCCCGGGAACGCGCGGGAATCCCTTCGGCCCATCCCCGGCGTGTCGCGCCCCACCATCGGGGAGCTCCCCCAAAAAGACGCAGCGTCCCCCGCCGGCGCGGCGCGTCATGAAAAATTCCTCCGCCTGCACTCCATCCCGCACCGCGCCTTCCCCGCCGTTCTCCCCCCTTCCGATGCTCCCCAGCTTTCGCGCCGTTGTCCGAAAATACCCGTTCCGCCGTCCCGCGCTGACATCCGGGCTTATTTCTCCACTCCACGCGCCCCGCGTCTCTTCCGCAGAATCCGGCGCGCCGCGCGTCTCTCTCCCCGACTCCCTCTCCGGCATTCCCGGACTCCGCAGCCCCTCTGATTTTTTCCGCAACATTCGCGTTTCCCTCTTGACCCTATAGTCAGTAGAGGGTCTATGTCTGAAAACAGCCCCTCGCCGAGCCGAAGCCTCGGCATCCGGCGGCGTTACGCGGGCGCACCGACGGTCGGCAGAGACGCTCCTGCCGGGGCCCTCCTGCGGAAACGCTCTGCCGGGGGTACGCTGAACGGACCGACCTGCGGCGCTCCGCAGGATGCGCCGATCAGCAAGCCCCGACAACGCGCCGCCTTTTCCTTTTGACGGCATCATTTCGACAGTACAAGGAGAACCTCATGAAGATTCAGCAGATACGAAACGCCACGCTGCGCATCGAATACGCAGGCAAGACCTTCCTCACCGATCCCTGGCTCATGGACAAGGGCGCGATGGGCACGTTCCGCGCGCTCGGCAACGTGTTCCGCTGCGAGCCGGACAAGCTGGACATTCCCATGCCCATGACCGCGCTGCCCATGCCCGCGGAAGACGTGCTCAGGGGCGTGGACGCCTGCATCTGCACCCACGTGCATCCCGATCACATCGACATGTCGCCGGACGGCACCATAGGCGGCAGCCTCGACAAGCATACTCCGGTGGTCGTGCAGAGCATGGAAGACGCGCATGCCTTCGTGCGTTCCGGCTTCACGGAAGTGACGGTCATGTATGAAAACAGCGAATTTGAGGGCGTGCATCTGGT
>NZ_DBMAHT010000124.1:5511-5847 GCF_057866825.1 Mailhella sp. | reverse complement strand
CCCTGAATGCGGCGATAGTCCACGCCTTCCTCGGAATCCTTGCCGGGCACGGGAAGATACCCTTCCTTGTCGAGCTTGGAGTACAAGGCGCGCAGGCGTTCAAGAATCGCCCGTCCATTTTCGGCCGAAGTCTTTTTACCGTCGTCGGCAGGGGACAGAATCCAGGCGCATTCGTTCATGGTCAGGCAGAGGCCGCCGGGCAGAAGAAGCCTGCACGGCGAGGCCGTCTCGTCCCATACCGGCTCTTTAGCTCCTTCCTCCCTCGCCCGGGCGCACACGGTGCGGAGAAAGGGATTCCAGTGCCTGCCTCCGCACGTCTTTTTCTCCAGCTGCATC
>NZ_DBMAHT010000124.1:0-5501 GCF_057866825.1 Mailhella sp. | reverse complement strand
GTAGGCGTATTTTCCCTGCTCGCTCCTGGGCAGTTCGGCGGCGCAGAAGTCCGGGCGCATGGCAGCGTATCTGGCAAAGTACCAGCGCCAGGTCAGTTCGTGCCGCTCTTCGCGATCGTTCAGCCAGCGGTTTGCAGCATGGGAAAGGAGGCTCTCCAGCTCTTCCGTCGTGGCCGCGTTCCGGCCTTCTTGGCTCAGGGTCTCCAGAGCGCGTCGCAGCAGCAGGAAATGTTCCTTTCCCGCAGGGAACTCCGGAGAGGGGCAGAGAAACTGCCGCAGGTTCTGGAGGCTCCCGTCGCATCCCGGTCTGAAGTCGCTCCGGGGAGGCTCGTATTCGCCGAAGCTCAGCAGACAGCGCAGCAGCATATCGTAGGAAATGCGCCGACTCCCAAAGGCCAGACGAAGAAAATGCGCCCCCCGCACGACGCCTTCCCTCCCAAACACAAGGGGCGCGTTTTCTTCCTGATCTGCGCGGGAAAACACGGCGATCCTTCCGCGCAGCAGTGGATGATCCTCCAGATAGTCCAGCGCATCCTGAAGAGCGGCGTCGTCTTCGTGGGCTTGCCGGAGGGCAAGCTTTGCCTTCTCTTCCTGTACCTGCCAGGGGTTGAATCCGTTTTCGTCGCTCACGGTTTCGCAGGCGAGAAGATCATGCAGGGCAAGGAGCCGTCGGAGACGAGGGGGCTCGCCGTCGTCCTGAAAAGGATATTCCAGCAGATTGCGCAGAATGCGCAGCCGTCTTTTTTCCTTGTCCGGGGGGATGTGCAGGGCGGCGGCCATGAGGCGGCCGAAAAGCATGAGCTCGTCGGAAGAAGAGAGCGTCCCTTCGCAGCAGAGGCGGAGCAGATTCGTGTCGACAGTGCCGTGATTGAACAGGGAAATTTTTCCCGGAACGGGCAGCGCGTCGCCGGAAGCGCCGGAAAAGAGCTCGACAAAGAAAGGAGCGATGCCTTTCCCTTCCGGGAGAATGAGCTCGTGCAGCGTATCCAGCATCCGCACCACAAGTTCGAGATTGTCGCATGCCGTGCAGAGTCTTTGTCTGTCCGGGGAAAGGGCGGCGCTCACACGGGAGAACAGGTCGCCTTTTGTGATTTCCGGGCCGGGCAGGAGCATGCGCGCGGCAAAGTCGAAAAAGCGGGCCATGCGCTTGTCGGTGGCCTCCGCCGGATGTTCGTCGTTCTTCCGGGCGGGAAAGCCGCTCCAGAACACGTCGAGCCAGTCGTTGTCCAGCTTGCGGGCGATGTCGTCGGCGCGATCCGGGTATGTTTCCCGAAGCCACGGCAAAAACTGCGCCTTGAAGTGTTCCCATGCCGTGAGCTGCTTTCCCCGGGCGTTCATCGTGATGAAAATGTCGTCGGCGCTGTTGCCGAGCTCGCTCAGACGCGCAAAATGAAAGCGGACGGGGCAGTCTGCCGCCTCGAGACGCTCCATAAGACAAGGCACGTCAAAAAAGCTCGCATGAATGGCGTCGAGCATGGTCAGCATGCCCGCGACGGTGGCGTCGTGATTCCATGCCGGGCTGAACCAGCATGCATCCGTGATGAGAAAAGACGGCATTTCGAAGCCGTTTTGACGGAGAATGTCGGCGTGTTCCGCCAATTCCCGGCAGAAGTTCTGCGAGCTTTCCCGCACCTCGTACCGGAAGCGCCGGAGCAGCGCGCTGAACTCGTCGCGCCGCATGTCGCGTGACTCTTCCCGGGCCGCGGCGTACCAGTGCAGCAGAAACAGCGTGGTCAGGCGCTGCTGCCCGTCGAAGGGCAGAAAAACGCCGTCTTCCACTTCTCCGTAAATGAAGTCGAGCATGAGCGTCTTGTTTTCGGTCAGCGCCTCTTTCAGCGCCGCCACGAAGCCCTCCCGAACGCGGCGCTCATCGCTCCTGCCCTGGGCATAGTCGCGCTGAATGACGGGAATGACGATGTCATGATCTTGAAGCAGCTGGTGAAACGTCATGCCGTTCATGACGGAATTCCTCCCTGAGACTCGCAGAAGGCGCTGAGCGTTCTCTCTATTTCCCGTGCATAGTCGTCCATGTCCCGAACGGTCCAGCAGGGAGAGACGGAATGTTCCTGTGTGAAAGCGCGCAGGAACACGGCGGCGGTACCGAGAGGTACATAGGTTCCCTGCCGCATCATGTTGAGCAGCCTTGTCCGTTTGACGGCAAAAATGGCGTTGTTCAGGCTGGAATTGCTTCCGCCGTCCAGAAGCGCGAGATTCCCCAGCGTGTGCGTTCGCTCTTCGCTTCCTCCCGAAACGCGGCGCAGGAACTGCAAAACGGCGTTGTACAGCGCGTCGAAGTCCTCCATGCTTTTCTTTTCATCGTCTTTTTTCAGAAAGGCTGAGCAGGATGCCGCAAGCGCGCTTTTTTTCTCCATGAACTCATCGTCGCTCATGTGCTTTTCTTCTTTCGTCAGCGCGTCCGGAGACATCTGACGCAGCTCGTCAAGGTGAGCCCTTACCCAGTTGGTCTGATCCCGTACATTCGTCAGACTCTCGACGTTCTGCGCCTGAATGTGTTCCAGACTCCAGCTCTGCCGTCGATGCTCTCCGAAGGGAAAGCGACGGCCCTTTTCGCGCGAGAGTTCGACGTTGAAGAGAAAGAGCAGCCGTCGAATGCGGTCGTAGTCACTGTCGTAGCGCAGCGAATGCAGATCGGGCAGGGCGTTGCCGCCGAACATGACCGTCCGTATTTCTTCCAGCAGTTTTTTGCGGAAGACCGACTTTTTGTTTTCCCGCGCCAGGGCAAGCAGGTGTTGCAGGCAGGGGACGGCGCGGCCGTGCCTGACCGCTTCGCTGATGAGGCAGCCCGTCCAGTGATAGAGGTCGTTGTCTTCATGCCAGAAGCGCAGAAGCTGCCAGCCAAGCTCTACGTCGTTCCATACGCTGCGGGCGCTCTCTCCCTGTTTCAGTTTCTCGCTCATGCGCCGGAAGGAAAACTGATCGTCGGGATCGCCGTGCGGCCGCCCGGTGACGATATCCAAAAGAAAGCCCATGCGGGGAGCGCCGGAATCGTCGCCGTCGAGGCCGAGAAAGTTCCGGAACGACGGTTCGTGCAGCGAGCGTTCCATGTCGTCCCAAAGACTGCCGAGCAGAATTTGAGACCTGCCGGCAAAAAGTCCGGACGCATGCCGTTTGTCGGCTCCCGGATACCCGTCCTCCCGCCCCGCGCGACTGATGAGAAGCGCCCGGCAGAGTTCCGCGCCGGTCAGGGGAATGCGGCCCATGTTCAGGCGGGCGAAGCGCTGCTCCGCGCTTCCTTCCTCATCCGTCACGTCGTACCAGAGCACGCGCACGCGCCGGGAAAACGCTTCGTACAGCGCTTCGTCGGGCGCGTGTTCGCGGAAGAACGCCGTCACGCTCCGGCAGGCCCGGGCCATGTAATGGAAGTCGGGATTTTTTCCGGCTTCCTTCTGCCCCTCCGCACTTTCCGCCCACTCCGGTTCCCGGACAAGACGACGCAGAAATTCGCCGCTTTTTTCCCGGTTCTCGTAGCGCAGTTTGAAGGAAAGGGCGCTGCTTCTGTTCAGGGCGCGGCAAAGGACGGCGTCCATGAGAAAAATGGTGGTGAGCCTCTGCTGACCGTCAATGAGCTCCCAGCTCTCGGAACCGTCTTCCTTTTTCAGGCGCTTGACGATGACGGGCTGCAGAAAATAGGAGTCGCTTTCCCTGCTGCCCCTGGCAAAGGCGGCAACGTCCTGTAAAAGCGCGTCCACCTGCGTGCCCGTCCAGCGGTAGCCGCGCTGATAGCTTTTGACGAGGAAGGTTTTATTTTTCAGGGCTTCTTCCAGGGAAAGGACGGCGTCATCCATGTGTACGTTCCCAGAGGCGGGCGGGTAAGATTACGATTGGCGGAAAGGAGGAAGAAACGGAATTTTTGAACGATGCTAGCACCTGGGATTTGCAGATTCAAGGGCCCCTGGGCGGAACGAGAGTTTTTTCGTGCCGGCAAGAGACAAAAAGCGGCCGCGAAACAGGGAAAGGGGCGTTTTCATGGTTGGCGGCTCCGCGTGCGCCAAGTGCTGCCGGAAGCTGGAAGCGTGAAAAAAACGCGCCCCTCGTGTAGGAAACACGGGGCGCGCCATGACTTCTGCCGTTTTGAGCCGTAGAAGCGACGGCCCATGGAGGGCGAGAATTGAAAACGGAAATCGTGCCGCGATTGTTCCGCTCCGGCCGGGATGGAGCGGAACTGTGACGTTCGCGGGCGTTGTTTACAGATGCTTCTTTCTGCGCGACGACGAAGGGATGCCGAGCTCTTCGCGGTACTTGGCCACGGTGCGGCGGGCGATTTTGACGCCGAGGCCCTCGTTGAGGCGGGAGCTGATGTCTTCATCGGACAGGGGATGGGACTGGTCTTCTCCGTCGATGAGGGCGCGGATGCGGGCCTTGACGCTTTCGGAGCCCACCTGACTGCCGTCGCTGGAGGAGAGGGCGCTGTTGAAGAAGTATTTGAGCTCGAAGATGCCGTGGGGGGTGCCCACGTACTTGTTGGTGGTGATGCGGCTTATGCTGGATTCGCTGCGGCCGATGTCTTCGGCGATGTCCTTGAGCACCAGAGGTTTGAGCTTGTACACGCCGTATTCAAAGAAGTCGTGCTGATGCTTCACGATGCTTTCCATCACCTGATAGAGGGTGCGCTGCCGCTCTTCGAGGCTGCGGATGATCCACACGGCCGAGCGCAGCCGGTCGTTCATGTAGTCCTTTTCCTCGCTGGAGCGGTTTTTCTCGGCGAGCTCTTCGGAGAGGGGGGAAAGCTGGAGATGGGGCAGGTCTTCGTCGTTCATGAGAATGACGAATTCGCCGTTCACCTTGCGCACGAAGATGTCGGGGCTGACGTAGCAGGGGGTGCTGCTGCCGAGGCTGCCGCCGGGGCGGGGTTCCAGGCTCTGGATGATGCCTATGTATTCCTTGAGGGTGTCGAGGTCGATGTGAAAATGGCGCAACAGCGGCTTATAGCGCTGTTTTTCAAGGTCCTCGAGGTGATTTTGAACGAGATCGACAAGAATGGGGTCGCGGTCGTCGCGTCGGGCGTGCAGCTGGATGAGCAGACATTCGGAAAGGGAGCGCGCGGCCACGCCGACGGGATCGAAATTCTGGATGGCGGAGAGCACGGGCGGCACTTCGGAGGGATCCGCGCCGGCGAGGGAGGCGATTTCTTCGTCGGTGGCGGTGAGGTAGCCGGTTTCGTCGAGGTTGCCGATGATGCACTCGCCGATGGACTTCTGTTTTTCGGTGAGGGGCGAGAGCAGAAGCTGCCCCATGAGATGGGCTTCGAGGTTGGGTTCGGCGGAGTGGCAGGCTTCGAGGGGATTGCCGTCTTCTTCGGCGGCCTCGAATTCCTGCTGGGCCACGCGCGACTGACTGGAAAATTCGCCGAGGTATTCTTCCCATTCGGCGCTGCGGGCCACTTCTTCCTGCGGCCACGGGCTGTCCTGTTCGGCGCTCTTGCGGGAATCGGCCGCGGCGTCGGGAGCGGAGGAGGCGGCGTTGTCGGTTTCGCGTTCCTC
>NZ_DBMAHT010000123.1:0-5862 GCF_057866825.1 Mailhella sp. | reverse complement strand
GCCGAGCGCGGAAACATCTTCCGGCGTCATCCGCCGACCTGTCGGCGGGAGGCGGACGAATCCGGTCAAGGCCACCGGTAAAAATTTTTCCTCTTTCATCCTTTATATTACGCTTTTTCCTCTCTTTTCAGCGCGAATCGCCGGCGCTTTCCCCTCCTGAAGCCTGCGCCGAAAAATTTCTGCGCGTCGGCTCCGGCCACACGTTTCCCGGCATGCCGACTCGAAAAATTTCTCCTGATATGACATTTTTTGCACAATCATCGCCTGAAAATCGACCTTCGACAGGAATTTTTACCGGCTTCATTCATTATATTAGCTCTACTTTTCACATATTTCTTTCAAAAAAGAAAAAATTTTTTTATTTTTTGATCATTTTCTTTTTTTAACATAATGATTTTTATTATCGATTTAAAAAAATATCTTTTATTTTCATAGCATTAACTATATGATTCTTTTTAGTATCAGCTTTGGCATGGTTCTTGCTTCACGTGACGCATCTCACATTATTTTGATCACGTGCATCCCCCCAAAAGTTGTTTGCTTGTTGTCGGTCCGCAGTGCCCGAACCTCCCTTTCCGGAGATTCCCGGGCGAACCTCGCCTGCTTCCGCAGGTTTCCCCTCTTCATTCAGCAGGAAAACGCCATGTCAGAAGCCAAGCTTACGAAATCTTTGTCTCCCATGCAGGTTTGCGCTCTCGCGCTAGGTTCCATTGTCGGTTGGGGCTGCTTTGTTCTTCCCGGCGACATGTTTCTTCCTTCCGCAGGTCCTCTCGGCACCCTGCTCGGCTTCCTTGCCGGCGCCATCCTCATTTCCTTTGTGGGTGTGTGCTACAGCTACATGGTCAAATACGCCCCCGTGGCCGGCGGCGCATTCACCTATGCCTACATAGGCTTCGGCCCCACCGCCTCGTTCATCTGCGGCTGGGCGCTCGTCATCGGCTACATCGCCATCGTCATGATCGACATAGCCGCCCTCTCGCTCATCTTCCGCTTCCTCTTCCCCGGCGTGTTTGAGTTCGGCGAACTCTACACCATCGCAGGATGGAAGGTGTATGTCGGCGAAGTGCTGCTCATGACTGCCGGCACCATCGTCTTCGGCTGGCTCAACTACCGCAGCGTGGGCATGGCCGGCAAGCTCCAGCTCATCCTCGCCTTCATGCTCACCTTCGGCATCGTGGCCTTCTTCTTCGGCTCCGCCTCCCTGGATTCCGCCGGCATCAGCAACCTCGTGCCCCTCTTCGCGGAAAACAAGTCCCAGGCCGCCTGCATCATGAGCATCTTCGCCCTTTCGCCCTTCCTCTTCGTCGGCTTCGACACCGTGCCGCAGGCATCGGAAGAATTCGCCTTCGAGCCCAGCCGCTGCCGCAACATCATGGTCGTTTCCATCTTCGTGGGCATGATCCTCTATGCCATGGTCATGCTGGGCGTGGCCATCGCCATCCCCTACCCTGAACTCCTCGCCAAGATGGAAGAAATGAGAGCCGCCGGCGGTCATGCCTGGGCGACCGGCTACGTGGCCACCCTCGCCTTCGGCAAGCTCGGCTCCATCATCCTGGCCTGCGCCGTGTTCGGCGCCGTCTGCACCGGCATCAACGGCTTCTTCGTGGCCGCCAGCCGCCTGCTCCTCGCCATGTCCAGAGGCCGCATCCTCCCCGAATGGTTCGGACGCATCCATCCCACCTACCACACCCCCTACAACGCCATCCTCTTCACCGCCCTCCTCGCTCTGCTCACTCCCTTCGCCGGCCGCTCCGCCGTCGGCTGGACCGTGGACATGAGCTCCGTCGGCACCGGCATCGGCTACCTCTTCACCTGCCTCGTCGCCCGCCGCGCCATCCTCAACAGCAGCGAAACCAGCGGCAGAAGCATCGGCCTGTTCTGCTGCGTCATGGGCACCATCTGCTCCATTCTGACCCTCGTCCTGCTCCTCACCCCCGGCTCCCCCGCCTACATCTCCTTCGCGCCGCGCTGCGTGCTCGCCGTGTGGGTCGTCATGGGATTCGTGTTCTACTTCTCCAACAAGAAGGTCTGGAGCAACCTCTCCACTGAGGAAATTTCCAGGAACATCCTCGGCGGCACCGACATCCCCATTCTGTTCGACAAGAAGACCTCTTCCTGCAACATTGAACGTGAAAACGCCTGAGCTCCGCGCTCATAACTGAAGAAGCGGGCCACCGGCGAAACCGTCGGCGGCCCGTTTCTCTCCCTCCTGCGCGTCGGAGGCGTTTCCCCCTGCCGCCTCCGGCGTCGCCCTGTGTTTCGCCGCAGCAGAGCGCGCCCCTCGCGGAAAACCGGCCGACGACCTCTCCGAGGCCAGACACAACGCTCTTTTCCGCCCCACGCGTCACGCTTCTGCGGATTTTCCTCTCCCTTTCTTCGGCGCAACTCTGCGTCATCCGTCCCAAAACGCTCCGAAGCGCTCCATCCCCCCCTCGTATCGACATCAGAGGCTCGCTCCATGGACACCACTTCGCTCATCGTTTTTCTCTGCTGGTTCGCGGGAGGCTTCGTCTCCGGCCTCACGGGCATAGGCGGAGCCATGGTCGCGGTTCCCGCGGCCGCCCTCGTTCTCCCCATGCACGTGGTCATTCCCCTCAGCTGCATCCTCAACGCGGCCATGGACGGCAGCCTGGCCTTCATGCACTTCCGCCACTGCCGCGTCAAAGCGCTCTGGCCGCTGCTGCTCGGCGCGCTGCCCGGATCGTTCGCAGGTCTCTACATTCTTCAGATGGTATCCGACGCCGTGCTTCAGGGCGCGGTGGGCGTGCTGCTCGTGGTCTATGTGCTCTGGCAGCGCGTGGCCAAAGCCGGAAGCAAAAAGGAAGATTCCTGGATTCTCGGCGGCACCGCAGGCTTCGGCGCCGGACTTCTCGGCACGGCCATCTCCTTCGACGGCCCGCCCGCCGGGGCCTACGCGCTCTATCGCGGCTGGTCGCCGCGCGAAGTGCTGGGCACGCTCGGCGTCTTCTTTCTCGTGCGCAGTCTTTTTACCTGCCTTCTTCAGGCGCAGGCCGGATTCTACACGCCGCAGGTGATCGGCTACGCCATGTACGGCATACCCGCCTGCATGCTCGGCGCCGTGTGCGCCTTTCCGGTGGTGAAGCGCATCCGCGTGGAACTGTTCCGCCGCGCGCTCATGGCCGTGATCGTCGTTGCCGGCCTCGTCTGTCTGTGGCAGGCCCTGCGCTGACCGCTACTTTGCGGCGGCGTCGAGCAGCAGTCCGGCAGCGAGCAGCAGACTGAAAATAAGAATGTTGCGCGACGTGAGACCGAGACAGCGATTGAGCGCCCGGCCTTCGTAAATGGAAACAATGCGGCTCCACACCCGATAGTGCGGAACAAGAAAGAGCAGCGGCAAAAGCCCCGCCCAGAACAGCCCATGCGGAATGAGACACAGCGCAAACGCGCAGGCGAATCCCCCCTGCGCCAGATAATACCGCAGGCCGAAATCCGCCCCGAAACGCGCAATGAGCGTTTTCTTGCCGGAAAGTTTGTCCTGATCGCGGTCGCGGAAGTTGTTGATGGTGAGCAGCAGATTGATGCACACGCCCACGGCAAGCCCGGCCAGCGTGGCCTGCGGAGCCCAGGCTCCGGCCTGCACGTAGTAGGTGAAGCCCACGGCCACCAGGCCGAAGAACACCACCACGAGCACGTCGCCCCAGCCGTGCGCCGCAAGCGGATACGGCCCGGCGGAATACATGTAGGCGCACGCCAGGCACACCAGCGCCACGACGGCCATGTTCCAGCCGCCGTACCAGACGAGCGGAAGTCCGGCGCAGAGCGCCAGCGCAAGATCAACGACAATGCCGATCTTCATGCTGCGGGGCGATATCCAGCCCTGGGCGCAGGCGCGGCGCGGCCCGAGGCGGTCGTCCCTGTCGTTGCCCTGCTCGAAGTCGCACACGTCGTTGATGAAGTTCGACGCAATCTGCATGAGCACGGCGAAAAGCACGCAAAGAAGCGCCGGAACCGGACGAAAACAGCCCGCCCACACGGCGAGAGAACAGCCAACGACCACCGGGGCGAGCGCCGCCGCCAGCGTTTTCGGCCGACAGGCCAATACCCACGCGTACAGAGAATCCTTGCGTACTTCAGCTTCCATACCTTATGCTCCCGCGGACTTACCGCAAATGTCCGGCTTGACGCCCCTTCCCGGGCGAGGGCAGAATAGCGCATCTTACAGGCAAAGAAAAGAACACCCGCGCCGTGCGCAAACACGGCGTTTTCCCCTGCAGGCGCAGGCAAACCTTCCGTTCGAGGGAGATCCTTCCATGACGGCGACATCCAGCAATCCGGCAGCGCGCGGCAAGGGCCGCCCCCGCAACTTCGACAGGAACACGGCCCTTCTCAAGGCCCTCGAAGTCTTCTGGCAGCGCGGCTACGGACCGGCCTCCGTTTCCGAGCTGTGCTCGGCCATGAGCATCAACGCCCCCAGCCTCTACGCCGCGTTCGGAAACAAGTCCGCCCTGTTTCTGGAAGCCGTAACCTATTACGAACAGCGGTACTGGGCCGCACCTTCCCGCAGATTCATGGAGGAAAAGGACTTCTACCGGGCCGTGAACAACTTCTTCATCGAGGCCGCAGGCATTCTGCGCTCCCCCGACACCCCCTGCGGCTGCATGGTCGTGCTTGCGGCGGTCAACATTTCCGAAAGCGAGCAGAACGTCATCCGCACGCTGCGTCAGATGCGCCTCGACACCAAAAACATGTTCGCCGAAAAAATCCGGCAGGCCGTGCTCGAAGGACAGCTTCCCGAAGACACGCAGATAGAAGCTATGGCCGGAGCCTTCAACACCTTTCTTGAAGGCATGTCCCTCCAGGCCAGAGACGGCCTGAACGCGGAGGAACTCAGGGACGCCGCCTCCTTTGCCGTGCGCATGCTGCCCAAATGGCACAAGAAGCTGAAACCCGCCCCCTCGCTTGAGCAGTTATCCTCATCTCATTAAAATTATAATCAATTACAAGTGATTACATATTTATATAATAATTGATAAAATATGTTGACTATTTTTATATCGTTCGATACATATTTAGGCACATCAACACATGAGGAGATCTCGCATGAGCAAGAACATTGTCATTCTCAACGGCAGTCCCAGAAAGCACGGCAACACCGCAACCCTTTGCGACGCCTTCGTCGAGGGCGCCGAGGCCGCGGGAAACCATGTGACGAGATTCGACCTTCAGACCATGAACATACACGGCTGTCTCGGCTGCATGAAGGGCGGCAAGGATCCGCAGAGCCCCTGCGTGCAGAAGGACGACATGGCCCTCATCTACCCCGCCTACAAGGAAGCCGACATCGTGGTGCTGGCCTCCCCCATGTACTACTGGGGCTTTTCCTCCCAGCTCAAGGCCGCCTTTGACCGCCTCTTCGCCGTGGCGGAGCTCGACAGCGAATACCGCAACCCCATCAAGAACTGCGTGCTGCTCATGGCGGCCGAAGGCAATACGCCCGAAAACGGCAAACCCGTGCTCGACTACTATCACACCCTTCTTGAGCAGCTCGGCTGGCACGACCTCGGCTCCATTCTGGCCGGCGGCGTGCTCCAGATCGGCGACATTCTCAAGAACGGCGGCCATGAAGCCCTGAAGCAGGCCAGAGAACTCGGCGCTTCGCTCTCCTGACGCCATCTTCGGCAAAACCGCAGCGATCCTTCCTTCCCGCTGCGGCCGAGCGCCCCTTTCCGCCGTCGCGAATGTTCTTCGCGGCGGCTTTTTTCATTTTTTTCGCCCCGCCCCGTCCGGAAGTCCGACGCTCCGTCCGCTCCTGCCCCTCACCGCATTGCGCTTTTCCGGCCCCGGGTTCCTCCCCGAAGGTCGCGGCCCTCCCCCCCCCTTCCGGCAGGACGCCTCCCGCTT
>NZ_DBMAHT010000122.1:0-5954 GCF_057866825.1 Mailhella sp. | reverse complement strand
TTCCGGGCCGAGGGCTCGCTTGTGGACGAACTGGGGCCGGAACGCTGCCTCGTGGTCTGGAACAAGGCCGATCTCTGTCCGCTGCCGGAAAGCGCGCGCCGCTTCCACGGTGCAGACGTGCTGCCCGTGAGCGCTCGCAGCGGCGAAGGCGTGGACGAGCTTGCCTCGGCCATCCGCCGCCTCTGCCTCAAGGACGAAACGCCGGAAGAAGGCGACATTGCGCCCAATCTCCGGCAGGCAAGTCAGCTCCGCCGGGCGCTCGAAGCGCTCGAAGCGCTGAAAAAGGCCATCGCCATGTCCGTGCCGCCGGATCTTTGCAGCATCCATCTGGAAACGGCCAGCGCGCATCTGGCGGACATCACCGGTCTGAACAGCACGGAAGACACGCTGAACGCCATTTTCTCTTCCTTCTGCATAGGCAAGTAGCCCGGCGAAACAGCGAGCCTGCGCGGCTTTGCCCTTCATGAAGCGACGGGCGGGAAACGGAAAACGCTTTCTGTGTCGTCGCGCGACGTTGCCGGGAAAAACAGGCAATTTTCCGCAGCCGCTTCCTGGCTGACTGTTGAAATGCGGCATAATCGCCGCAACAACGCCCTGCGCGATTCTTGAATATGGCGTCATCGACGCGTTATTCCGCCTTCGGACTCTCATCGGTGCCCGGAGGCGGAATATTTGTCTTCAATCTCTGCAATGCATGAGAGTCTCGCGAGGCAACAAACAGCGAACCGGGCATGCAGAGGCCAAGGCCTCATCCGTGCTCCGGCAATGCAGAAAAAAACGAACGCATGATGACGCCCTCTTGCATGAATTGCCGTTATTTTTACCGTAACTGTCCGGCAGAACATACGTTCCTTGACGGACTCCGCCAGAGCGGCAGCAGACGGCTTGCTCCCTCTGTCTTTCCATGCTAGTCTCGCCAGAAAGGTATTATTTATGTCCGGCAACAACGCATCTTCCCCATCCCGCGCTCCGCATCGACAGTCGCTCTCGCCCGTCGTTCTTCAGCCGTCCCTGAGCAAGGAGGAAATCAACCTTCTCCCCATCCGCGCGTGGGAAGGGCCCGTCGTGCTCGTGCAGGACGAAGACGCGCTGGCCGCAGCGCTGAACGATCTGTGGCAGGAGAACGTGCTCGGCTTCGACACCGAGACCCGTCCCACCTTCACCAAGGGCAAGACCTGCCGCCCGGCCCTCATTCAGCTTGCCACGGCGGAAACCGTGTACCTCATTCAGCTCACGCACACGCCCTTTTCCGAAGACGTGGCCGAACTGCTTTCCTCCCCCCGCGTACTGAAGGCCGGCGTGGCCATTCACGACGACATGAAGGCCCTTGCCCGCATTCATCCCTTTGTGGCCGACGGCGTGGCGGATCTTGCCGCCATGGCCCGCGCGCGCGGCATTCAGGCGCAGGGCCTGCGCACCCTGGCCGCCAATCTGCTGGGCTTCCGCATCAGCAAAAGCGCCCAGTGCTCCAACTGGGAAAACTACGAACTCACCGTGCAGCAGATAAAATACGCCGCCACCGACGCATGGGTGGGACGCGAGCTGTATTTCCACATGCTGCGTCAGGGCGGCAGTCAGCCGCCGCGTCAGCGCAAGGCCAAAAAATCCGCCTGATTCCGCCGCAGGGCGCACTTTCCTCATCAGCGCCCCCGGACCGGGGAACACGCGCCGAACAGCGCGCGACAACAGGCCAGGGCCCGGCAGTCCGAAGGGTGTTGTGCGCCCAAGACGCGGAGCTCCAGACAAGATATTCCCGAGGCGCTGCTCTCTCAGGGATACAGTGCTGTTTTTCCCCCGGCGGCGCGCTTACAAACGGCGGTTCACCCCCACAAAGGGCAGCGTGCGTTGCCGAACGCCGAAGCACGCTTCCGACCTCCGAAGCCTTCCCCTGAAAAACGCGATTTCCCTCCCCTGCGCGTACCGTCTTGCCGAGTTTCCCACCTCCGGCGCGCCGCATGTTCCCGCGTCCGACGCTCCGAGCCCGGCCCGCTGCCTCTCTTTCCCCTTTTCCCTCACCTTTTTCCGCGCCCCTCTGCCGCAGCTTCTCCCAGGCTCTCCCCGCAACGCTCCCGCTCCGCCGGGCGACTCCGCCGATCAGCACCGACCGTCCCCTCTTTCCCGCCGACGCGGCGCTTCTCTTTCCCCGTCTTGACTTCCTGACGTTTCGCCCGAAAATATCAATCGCAACGCCGCGCGTCACTCAAGCAAAGGATTCCTATGAACACGAACGCCAAAAAAATCATCCGCCTGCTTCCTCCCGAACTCTCCAACCAGATCGCCGCCGGCGAAGTGGTGGAACGTCCGGCCAGCGTGGTCAAGGAACTTGTGGAAAACAGTCTCGATGCCGGCGCGACCAGCGTGCTGGTGGAACTGGAAAACGGCGGTCAGACCATGATCCGCGTGACCGACAACGGCCGCGGGGTGAGCGGCGATCAGCTTGAACTTGCCGTGACCCGTCACGCCACCAGCAAAATCGCCGACGTGGCCGATCTCATGAACATCCGCTCCTACGGCTTCCGCGGCGAGGCCCTGCCCAGCATTGCGTCCGTGTCGCGCTTCCGCATGACCTCCGCCCCTCTGGAGGACGACGGCTCCACCGGCGAAGCCTTCTGCATCGACGTGCTCTACGGCACCATCCGATCCGTGGCCCCGGCGGCGCTCAATCAGGGCACCGTGGTGGAGGTCTCCGAGCTGTTCTCCAACATTCCCGCACGACTGAAATTTCTGAAAACGCCCGCCACGGAACAGAAAAAAGCGCAGGAACTCTTCACCAGACTCGCCCTCGCCCGCATGGACGTCGGCTTCACGCTCAAGGCCGGTTCCCGGGAGCTCGTCCGCTTCGAGGCGGGGCAGAGGCTCGCCCAGCGCATGGCCCTGCTGTGGCCGCCCGCCGTGGTGGACGCCCTGCGTCCCTTCGACGTGACGACTTCGGGCATGCATCTGCACGGCCTCTCTTCCGATCCGCGCTCCTCGCAGCCGCGCGCCGACCGCATGCTCTTCTACGTGAACGGCCGCGCCGTCAACGACAGACTGCTCATGCGCGCCGTGCGTCAGGTCTATCAGGGCCGTCTCACCAGCCGCGACTATCCGCAGACCGTGCTGTTCATCGACATGCCGCCCGAGGAAGTGGACGTCAACGTGCATCCCGCCAAGAACGAAGTCCGCTTCCGCGACGAGCAGACCGTGTTCGCCGCCGTGCTGCGCGCCGTGGGCAGCGCGCTGGCGGGCGTGCCGCTCGCTTCCGAACGCTTTGCCGAACGCGCGGATGCCTCCGCCGTGCAGGAAAAGGAACGCCCTGCTCGCCCGCTGGGCTTCTGGGGCGAGGCCGACGCCGTGCGCGTGATGCCGAAACAAAAAACGCCGCCCCGCTCATCCTTTGACTTTCAGGACGACGGCCCCGCAGGACTTCGCGAACGCAGCATGCCCGAACGGGACTTCGTCACCGGGCGTCCGAACAAAAGCGTCGTCCGCGAAAGGACGGGCTTTGCCGTGCCGCATCCGCGCCCCGCATCCGTGCCGCCCCTTCCCGTGAACCGGGAGGCGGAAGACGCCGAACCTTTTGTCGAACCCTCGGAAAGCCAGTCCTCCGAAGCGCAGCCTGCGCCCTCCGCCCCCGTTGCGACGCCTGCGGAGGCAACAACGACTGCACCGGAAATCAAGGCCGCGCCGAAGCCCCTCGATCTCCCGCTGCCGGACGCGCGCCCCGAACAGAGCGCGGACGGCTCGCCCCTGCGCGGCTTCCGCTATCTCGGTCAGGTGGCCCGTACCTATCTCGTGCTTTCCCAGAACGACGACACGCTGCTGATTCTGGATCAGCACGCCATGCACGAACGCATCTTCTATGAAAAGTTCCGCAACGGCGGCTCGCGCGGCGTGGCGCAGCCGCTGCTCGTGCCGCTCAAGCTGGATCTGCACCCCGCGGAGACGGAACGCCTGCTGGAAATTCGGGACAACCTGCTCAGGCTCGGCTTTGAAACCTCGTGCCGGGGCAATCAGTGCCTCGTGCAGACCATGCCCCCGGAAATGGACCGCGCCGAAGCCTCGGCCTTTATGCGCGAGGCGCTCTCCGGGCGCGTGGACGATCTGGAGAGCGTGTGGATTCATCACGCCTGCGCCACGGCCATCCGCGCAGGGCAGCATCTCACGCCCGACGACGCCATGCATCTCATCCGGCAGTGGCTGCGCACGGAATCGCCGGACTTCTGCCCTCACGGCAGGCCCTGCGCCGTGACGCTGGAAAAGGCCGACCTTGAAAAGCTGTTCAAGCGTCGGCAGTCCTGAGCTTCGCCGGAAGAGGCGCGCCTTTTTGCCGGAGCGCTGACGCACCCTTCGGCGCGCCTCGGCCCGAGGCGGCAGGAACCATGCCCCGCCGCTCGCGCCGCCGTGCAGCCAGCCAGCAGCATCCTGCATCCGAAACCTTCCTCCGCCCGGTCGTTGATTCCGACGTGCCGCCCCTTTCCTTCATGAATCCTGCGCCGTCGGAGCACCGGCCGCCGCCCTGCGCCATCCGTCCGCCTCTCCCCTGCCCGACTCGCGCTGCCGAACTCGGCCGCCTTCCGCCCCTGCCCGCACCAAAAGCGGCTCAGCCGCCCTTTTGGCGGCTCCATGCGGCGCAAAACAGCCCGCCGCGCGGAACGCACCGTTCACGACTTCATTCACAAGCTCAAGTCTGCAAGTATAATTCACTCATATCACTCAATATTTATTTTTCTCCCGAAATATCGGCCCATCCGTCTTTTCCGCAGGACATTTCCCCGAAGACGCGCTGATTCCGACGATCTGCGCCATTTTTTCCTCCGCGCAAAAAATATCTGAAATTCTCTCCAGAATTCTTTCCTTTCATGCTTATTTATTTGTAATAATAGAAAAAAATGGAAGTTTTCAGCGTGATAAAATGAGAAAAAAATACCAAATACGCATTGACTTGCTCTTGCCGTTGGGGCATAGCTGATAGACAGGAGAGACACTCTGGGCAATCGGTTTGCCGGAGCAGGGTGTGGGTTTTAGATTTCTTTTGTGTGAGGTTTTTCTCATGGCCAAGTCTATTTATGTCGGGAATCTTCCCTGGTCCGCCACCGAAGAGCAGGTTCAGAATCTTTTTGCCCCCTACGGCAACGTGCTCTCCGTAAAGCTGGTGAGCGACCGTGAAACCGGGCGTGCCCGTGGTTTTGGTTTTGTCGAGATGGAAGATCCCGCGGCCGCTGCCGCCATTGAAGCTCTGGACAACACCAGCTTCGGCGGACGCACCCTGCGCGTGAACGAAGCGAAGCCCCGTGCTCCCCGTCCCCGCTACTAGTCACTGAGGCTGTCCAAGCAGCCTTGTTCCACCCCGGCTTGCCGGGGTCTTTTATTTAATGCCCCTTCACCGCGCGTTTGCCCGTGCGCAGAAGAGGTGCAGAACAGGAGCAGCGACCCCGCCGCCCGCGCAGGCCGGGCCGGATTTTCCGCGTGCAGAAGCAGCGCAAGGCGTTCTTAACTGGACATTCCCCGCAAGCTGGTTATGATGGAAGCACTCTTGTTTCCATTTCGTCTTTACAGGAGACTGTTATGCGTTTTCGTAAGTCGTCGGCCCTGATTCTGGCCGCAGCCATGGCGGTCGCCCTTCCCGCGCTTCCGGGATGCGGACCGCAGCTCGGCGGTTACGACTACAACGCCGGTGAAGCGCGTCAGTCCTTTACCGTGTACCGCGCCACGGCCACGGAAGTCAGGGAAATCAACATCAACAGCGGCGCAAGCTCCAAGCAGACCGTCGGCGGCGTCATCGGCGCCATTGCAGGCGGCGTCATCGGCAGCACCATAGGCAGCGGCTCCGGCCGCACCCTTGCCACCGTGGGCGGCGCGCTGCTCGGCGGCGCGGCAGGCGCAGGCGCGGGCAATCTCGCCTCGCAGCAGACCGGCCTGCAGATCACCGTGCGCTACGACAACGGCAGCGAAGAAGTCATCGTTCAGGGCAA
>NZ_DBMAHT010000121.1:0-6052 GCF_057866825.1 Mailhella sp. | reverse complement strand
GAAATTCCCCGCGCAGTTCGGGAAAGATGCTGTTGAGATCGGCCTGCCTGGCATGACCGCTGATGAGAATTTCCGGCTTGAGATAGTCGCGGCAGCTTCCCGAGCCTTCCAGCGCTATGCCCAGCACCTGCGCTTTGAGCTTGGACACCGTCACGCCGCGTAGGCTGAGCTCCATGCCGTCGAAGGAGCCGGTGATGCCGTCGAGCGCGCGCTGAAGGCCCGCGGTCATGGCCTGCCCGAAGCCGAACCAGCGGGCAAGGCTGAAGTGGCGGATGTCGGCCCGGCCGTTCAGCACGGGATTGCCGTCGGCAAGGCCGGTCACATGACCGGAAATGATGACGTTGTCGTCGCCCATGCGCACGTCGGCGCCGGTTACGTCCATGCCTTCGGCGACATTCTGCGCGTCGAAGGGCACGGACAGGGAAATGGGCACCGGATGGCCGTTCATGACGAGCGTTGCGGAGGATTGCGCCGTGCCTCTTGCCTTGTAGAGCGACTGTTCCGGGGAGGCGGAAAATTCGCCCGTCAGCGAGAGCTTGAGCGGCTCCGGCATGGGAAAGTAGCGGTAGGGTCCGGCGATTTCGTGCCCCATGAGTTTGTCGAGGGCGGCAAGCTGAAGGTTGGAGGAAAACGCGACGTCGCCGCGCCACATTTCCCGATGATTGCGCCGCAGCGACGACAGGGAAAGGCGGGTGTCGGACGCCGAGGCGTCGAGCCCCGCGGAGGTGGTGTAGCGCAGGCTTCCCACGGCAAGGTCCAGATGGCCGGGAAGAAGGCCCGGCATTCTGGCGTCGACGTTGATGCCGGAAACGGCGAGATGTCCCTTGCCTTCGGCTCCGGTGATGCGGCAGGTGCCGTTTTCCACGCTGATGCGCACGCCCGTGATGCCGGGCAGATCGGAAAGCGAGAAGGGACGGGCGTCTTCGGCCTGAGCTTCGGCCTTTTTTTTGTCGAGAAGCTTCTGAATGAGATCGCTGGAGATGTCGAGCGTGGGACTCTCCAGAGAAAGCGAGCGGACGACGGGCTTCATGCGAAGGAGGGAAAGGTAGCCTATCTGAATGCGGGCTTGCCGCACATGAAGTTCCAGGTCGTCCACGCTGCCGCGCAGCAGGGCGAGGTTCGAGGCGTGGATGGTGGGCACGGGAAAGAAGGAAAGCGACACTTCGCCGATGCGGCACTGCACGTCGAGTTTTGATTCCAGCATCTGAGACACGGTGGAAGCCAGACGCGACGGCTGAAGCCATGCGAGATAGCCGTAGACCGCAAGGGAGAGAAAAACTCCCCACAGCAGCAGAAGAATCGTTCCAGGACGGGGTTTGCGCATATTCCCTCTTGACGGGCCGCGGTACATTTCGTACCGATCTTTCATGCCCGGGCTGCCCGCATAGTAGAAAACTTGCCGTCACTGCACAAGTAGGAAGAGGGCGCCGCCGGTGATTACGTCGGTAGGGCGACAGGAGTACTCATGACATTCTTTACCTGCGCGGCGCTTGCCGTGCTTCTTATCGTCGGATTTTCCGGCGCCATGCTTCCTTTTGTTTCCGTGTGGGATCACAGACTCGCCTCCGTCCGCCGCCGTTCGCTCTACGACAAGTGCGCCGGTCAGACGGAATCGTTCACGGCCGCGCTTCAGGTGCTTTTTGCATTGGCTCTTGTTGCCGATCTGCTGGCCGGGGGATGGATCAACAGGCTCATGACCGGGCCGTGGGCTTTTGTGTGGGAGTGCCTTGTGCTGGCCTCCGCCGTGGCGGCCCTGTGCGCGGTTGCCGTGCTTTTTGTCCGCCGCACGGGCAAAATGGCCTTTGGCGTGCTTTCCGGACTTGCCTCCACGCTTTCGGCCTGCCTTCTGTGCATCCTTTCCTGGGGCTTCTGTCTCGGCGCGCTCACGGCGGGAGCCGGCAGCGAGGAAGAGACGGTGCAGGCTTTTCTCGTGCTCATGGCCGGACTTCAGAGTCTGGGCTTTGCGCTGTTTGCGGCCTTCTCCCTGTTTCTCGGTCTGACGGGAGCCTACGCGCTGGCGCTGTGCTGGCACATTCTCTGCCGCAATCGCGACGACTTCGGCAGGGACTATTATTCCTTTGCGCTGTCCATGCGCGCCCGGCAGGCATTCTGCGCCGGACTGCTGCTCACCGTGTCCGCGGCGGCCATGTTCTGGCTCACGCCCGTGGTTGACGCCGAACGCGCGCTGGCGCTGCTTCCCTTTGCCGGCGTGTACGCTTCCCATGCGCTCACGGCGGGCATGCTCTGCCTGCCGCTCGCCGCGCTTCTCTGGTACGCCGTGGCCCATGCCGCCCTGCCCATGCAGAAGCGTTCGCTGGCGTTTCTGGCGCTGGTTCTGCTTGTGGCGGGCGTGTATTTCGTGCTCGGCCGCGTGTAGCATGCAAGGCGCCATTCAGGCAGGGCGTTCGTCTTTTCACCCCGCACGCCGTTTTGCCTTTTTTGCGCGGCGTGCCTTCTCCCTCTGAGGAAATCAGAAAAAAGGCCCGATGCTGTTCGATCAGCGCCGGGCCTTCCTTTTTTTGATGCAGCATGTGATGCCGCGTCAGCTTGCAAGATGCGTGTTTTCCTGTTGCAGGCAGAAGCGGGCGAGGCAGGCACAGGACCTTTCCGCCGTTGCGGCGGGTGTTGTTCGCCGTCGAGGGCTCCGGGAAACGCGATGTCTCGGAGCGGGGCCGAAGAACCGTCCCTGCTGTCCTGTCGCGGCTACTCTGCGAGCGCCTCGCGGGCGAGTTCCTCAAGGCTGCGGCCGCATTCCTTTTCCATGCGGTTCGCCATGGCCTCGGCGCGCTCCATGCGTCCGGTGATGGCGGCCACGGCTTCCGGGTTTTCGGAGTAGCGGGCCATCTTGCTGTAAAAGCGCTCTCTCAGGGGCACGGCTTCGCTTCCGCGCACGAATTTGTCCGCAAGAAACACCATTTCCCGTTCGGAGAGCGGTTCGGCGTCGGGAATGGTCATGTCGCGGTGATCTTCCACCAGACGCGCCATGGGCTCCATGCCCCATCCGCGAAACAGCGCTCCCGCGGCGGCTTCATGGTGCGGCTCGCCCTTGCACACGTCGTGAATCATGCCCCCGGCCCGGGCCAGTGCTTCGCTGAGCGGTTTCTCTCCCCGTGCGCGGCGGGCGGAGTTCAGCGCCGAGGCAAAGCAGGCGGCCACACGACTGACGGCAAGGCAGTGCTGCACACCCCTCTCCTGCACGTGACGGACATGCAGGAGTTCCTCCGCTTCCTCGGGCGAGAGCATGTTCTGCCGGGGCGCGAGTTCACACAGGGCCGCGTAATCGCCGGGACTGTCCATGTCGCGGAGAATGAAGGCGTCCACCACGGGCACCGAAACCGGGCACAGGCTCTCCACAACGGTGCGCAGGCAGCCGTCGTCGCCTGCATTCAACACGGAGTGCCTGACGGACGCGGGAAAGAGCGGCGGATGTCCGGCCCGGCCTTGATAGCAGGGAATGAGCGGCGGGGTGTCCGGGACGTCGGCGGCGTCGAGAAGCGTGCGTACGGTCATGCGCCTGACGAGGGGGATGTCCACGGGATGCACGAACACGTGGGTGCAGTCCGGCGGCAGGGCGGCCATGCCTGCGCGGATGCTTGAGAACATGCCGCGCTCGGGATGCCTGTTGAGCGTGAACGCCGCGCCGAGGGATTCGGCTTCGCGCCGGGTGAGGTCGGCCCGGTTGCCTCCCACCACCAGCGGTTTCACGCCCTCGGACTGATAAAGCGCGCACACGGCGGCAAGCGCGCTGCATTCGCCGCCCGGCAGGGGCAGGGGAAGCAGCGGTTTGAAGTGGGGCTCCATGCGCGTGGAAAAGCCTGCGGCCAGAATAAGTGCGTAAGCGATCATGGAAAAACTTCAAGTTGAGGTTGAAGAAAACGCCGCATGCGGGACGCAGCGGCGTGCGGCCTGAATTCGGCGGCAGGATGGAAGCCCCCGTCGGATTCGGGTTCATGATCGCTTATTTTTTTCTCCATGTCACGGGGGCGGGAGCGTGGCGGCGCACCGCAATGCACTCGGCCAGAATGCTGACCGCGATTTCTTCGGGCGTTTCCGCGCCGATGTCGAGACCGATGGGCGCGTGAATGCGGGCAAGGTCCTGTTCCGTGAAGCCGGATTCGAGCAGTTTGGCGTAAATCTGCTGACGCTTGCGCGTGCTGCCTATCATGCCGATGTAGCCTGCGGGCGTTCTGAGCGCCTGCGCCGCGGCCACGCCGTCGAACAGATGGCCGCGCGTCACGATGACGATGTAGTCGCGGGGCGTGACGTGAAGCGCGTCAAAGCAGCGGGCATACTCCGGCGTGACATGCACCTCGGCGTTGGGGAAGCGGTCGCTGTTGGCGTATTCGGGCCTGTCGTCGAGCACGTGGACGGCAAAACCGGTGAGTCCGGCAATGGCCGCCGTGGGACGGGACACGTGCCCGCCGCCCACGATGATCATGCGTTCCGGCGCCTGGCAGCGTTCGCAGAAATACACGGTTTCGCCGCAGGGCACGAGGGCGGCTTCGTCCAGAGGCGCGGCAAGCAGCGTTTTGGCCGCGGCGTCGTCGAGAGGGGCTCCGGCGGCGGATCCGTCGTCGTACAGCAGCGTCCAGGACGTGCGCGTCGAAGCGTAGGGGCGGACGATGCGGCATCCCGCGTCTTCCGCCGCAGCGGCGGCCAGCGAGGCCACGTTGGCAAGTTCCCTGTTTTCCGGAGCAAAAGGTTCAATGAGCACGCGCACCTGTCCGCCGCAGATCATTTCCGAACGTGCGGCCAGCGTGCCGTCCATGGCGATGTCGAGCACCGAGGCTTCCTGCGTTTCGCAGGCTTTGGCGCAGGCCTCGATGACCCTGGCTTCGGCCAGTCCTCCGCCCGTGGTGCCGCCGAGAAGTCCTTTCGGTCCCGCGAGCAGCCGGGAACCTGCGCCGCGGGGAGCGGAGCCCGCCTGAAACACCACGGTGGCCAGAGCGGCGGGGCGTCCCGCCGCGAGCTCAGAACACAGAAGATGCAGCAGTTCTTGCATAAAAACCTCCTTTGCGGACGAGGCGCAGCACCGGCGCTCCGTCGATACGGACATAGCGGCCCTTCAGCGGGGAAAGCCGACGCATGGGACTGCCGCACGGACAGGGGCCGGGTAGCCAGGCTGCGGCGTCGCCGGTGCGGTAGCGGATGAGGGGCATGGCTTCCCTGTTGAGGGTCGTCAGTATGATTTCTCCGGTTTCGCCTTCGGGCACGGGTTTGCCGGACACAGGATCCAGTATTTCCAGAAAAAGATCCAGCTCCCGCAGATGATAGCCGTTTTTCGCCATGCACTGCACGCCCCCGCCGAAGCAGGTTTCCGTCATGCCGTAATGGTCGAGCACCACGCAGTCGAGCGCTTCTTCCAGACCGTCGCGCACGGACAGGTCAAGAATGTCGCCGCTCGACTGAATGCCTTCCACGCACGAGGCGAGGCGGCGGAACGTATCGTCGCGGGCGGCGTCGAGCAGGGCGGAGAGCTGATGCGGCGCGGCCACAAGACACTGCGGATGCCAGCGGGAAAGGTCGTCGCGCAGCGTTTCGGCCGTGGCTTCGGGGTGACCTGCCACCACGTCCACGCCGGAGGGCGTGAGCGCCTGACGGAGCAGATCCGTCACGCCGTCGGGACACTGCGCGCCGGGCAGCAGCACCATGAGGCGCTGCCCTTCATGCACGAGCTGCGCCATGCCCGCGGCGAAAAACGACGCCGTGCGGGCCAGATCGCCTTCCGAAAAGGCGATGCGCTTGGGAGCGTTCGTGGAACCGGAGGTCTGGAGCGTGACGATGCGCTGCACGTCTCCCTGCGGCACGCAGAGAAATTCCCGGTAGTCGTGCAGATCTTCCGGCGTGGTGAAGGGGAGCCTGGCAAGATCGGCCGCCGTTTTGATGTCGAGATTGCAGCCGGAAAGCGTTCGCCTGTACCAGCGGCTGAGGGAAAAGGCGCGGCGCAGGGTGCGGCGCAGGGCTTCAAGACGTGCGGCCTCCAGCCTTTCGGGAAGCGGCACGGCCGGATTGCCGCCGCACTCTGCGTCAAGCCAGGCGTCCAGCCGGGAAG
>NZ_DBMAHT010000120.1:0-6064 GCF_057866825.1 Mailhella sp. | reverse complement strand
TTGCGTTTAACGGCGGGAGTGAATCCCGCCTACTTATGCCCGTCGGCGCGACCGTCTGAAGACAGGTCGCGGGCCCCAGAGCGTTGAGAGGACGTTTTCCGGGCTTCATGGGAGTTCCCGATTCTTCCTGCATGACGCCAGCCCTCTTTTCCCCTTCACTTCCGACCTTCGCGGCCCTCCCCACTCCTTTCCGACACAAACGGACACAATGTCGCGCTCCCCGAGTGCGTTACCGACACGAACTTCCCCAAAGCTGAATTCTCCCTCCCCAAAAAAACATCTGGAAATCCCTTCCTTTGACACGACTGTCCGACGAAAGCCGGACAGGAGTCGGCCACCGCAGGCGGGTCCGTAAGGACACACCTGCACTGAGTCCGCAGCCCGAACCGCGCCTGCCAAGCACTCCGGCATCCGCAGTCTCTGCCTCTCCGAACGACCGCCCTTGCCCACAGCTTCGGGCATAATCATCCCGTTCCCCCTGTCCTGCCGAACCGGCGAAGCCGGAAGGCAGAATCAGGGGGGTGCGGGGGGAATTATTTCTGACCTTGCAGACCTCAACAGAGAACACAAGCCCGTTTGCGCAAGACACACTGTACAGGCTGCGGAACTTGCACGACGGCGGCTGCGCTTCACGCCGGAAGTGAATTCCGGCTACTTGCCTCCGTCGGCGCGGGCTCCTGATGTCGCCCGCGTTCCCCAGTTCGTTGAGAGACGGCATTCCGGCGACACTCCCCCCTTCGCCATGGCTTCGGGCATAATCATCCCGTTCACCCTGTCCTGCCGATCCGGCGAAGCCGGGAGGCAGAATCAGGGGGGTGCGGGGGGAATTATTTCCCCCGCATGCCTTTCCTGTCTTTTCTGCCTTTCCCGCCTTTCCCGCCTTTCCTGCCTTTCCCGTTGCCGGGCCGTGACAGGGGGCGGCGGGGCGTGGTACACCGTGGGGGCGCTCCGCGAGGGGCGGGAATCAAGGCAGGGAAGGCATGAAGATACTTCACACATCGGACTGGCATTTAGGGCATCATCTTTACGGGCGTCGGCGGTACGAGGAATTCCGTCGTTTTCTGGCGTGGCTTGTGGATCTGATTCGGGACGAAGGCGTGGAAGCGCTGATCATTGCAGGCGACGTGTTCGACAGCTCGATTCCCGGCAATCCGGCGCAAAAGCTGTACTACGACTTTCTGCACGATGTTTCGGTAAGCGGGAGTCCGTGCCGGCACGTGGTGGTCATTGCGGGCAATCATGATTCTCCGGCCTTTCTCGACGCTCCGGCCGGTCTGCTTTCGGGCATGAACATTCACGTCACGGGCCGGGCGCGTTCTCCCGAAGAGGAAACCTTTCTGCTGTGCGGGGCAGGCGGCGAGCCCGAGCTCGTGGTATGTGCGGTTCCGTTTCTGCGCGACAGGGATCTTTATCGCGCCGCCGACGGAGACAGCATGGACGAACGCGACAGACTCATGGCCGAAGGCATGAAGGATCATTATCTGCGCGCCGCTCAGGCCGCGGAACGTCTGCGCGCAGGACGCGCCGTTCCGATTCTGGCCACGGGGCATCTTTTTGCCGCGGGAGGCGTGATTTCCGGCGACGACGGCGTGCGCGATCTGCGCGTGGGCTCGCTCGGTCAGGTGGACGCCGGCGTGTTTCCCGCCGCGTTCGACTATGTGGCGCTCGGTCATCTTCACTCGGCGCAGCGGGTTCACGGGGAGGAGCGTCTGCGCTACACGGGTTCGCCGCTGCCCATGGGCTTCGACGAGGTCTGCCGCGGGCACGAGGTGCGCATTCTGGAAACGCAGGGAGACGGCATCGTTTCCCGCGGGGTGAACGTGCCCATGTTTCAGCGACTGGAGCGCGTGGGAGGCGACATTACCGAGATTGAAAGCCGCCTCGACGAACTTTCCGCCTCCGGGGAAAGCGTGTGGGTCGAAGTGCTCTACACCGGCAGCAGCATGATTTCCGACCTGCGCCGCCGCGTGGAGGAACACGTATCCGGCGCCGTGGAAGTGCTCCGCATCCGCAACGCGCGGCTCCTGCCCGAAGGCATGGACGCCGATCCCGAACAGGACGACCTCGAAGAACTCGGCGTGGAAGCCGTTTTTGAACGGCGTTTGCAGGAAGCCTTTCCCGACGCCGCGCCCGACGATCCCGCGCTCAAGGAACTGCGGGCCACGTTCCGCGAAGCCGCGGCCGCCGCGATCTTCGACGAGGAGGACTCTTCATGCGCATCTTAAGCATTCATATCCGCAATCTTAATTCCCTCGCCGGCGAATGGAGAATCCGCCTCGACGGGCCGGAATACGAAGCCGGAGGCATATTTGCCATCACGGGGCCCACGGGCGCGGGCAAGAGCACCATTCTCGACGCCGTGTGTCTGGCGCTCTACGGCGCCACGCCGCGCCTCGACAAGGTGACCAAGAGCAGCAACGAAATCATGTCGCGGCATACGTCGGAATGTATGGCGGAGGTGAGCTTCCGCACCACTCGCGGGGAATATAAGTGCTGCTGGAGTCAGCGCCGGGCGCGGGGCTCGGGCAAGCTTCAGCCGCCGCAGCACCACCTGTACGACGCCAAAGAGCATCCGCTGGCCGACAAAACCACCGACGTCGTCGCCCGCGTGGAAGAGCTCACGGGCATGGATTTTGCCCGGTTCACGCAGTCCGTGCTGCTCGCGCAGGGGCGTTTTGCCACGTTTTTGCTGGCCGACGGCGACAAACGGGCTCCGCTGCTGGAAAAAATTACGGGCACGGGGATTTATTCGGAAATTTCACGGAAGACGCAGCAGCGCAGCAGCGAGGAACAGAAAAAACTCGACGACCTCAAAAACAGACTGGATGCGCAGCAGCTTCTGCCCGAAGACGAGGAAGCGGCGCTTGAACGCGAGCGGGAAACGCTTCACGCGACATGCGAAACGCTGGCGAGCCGCGAGCAGACGCTCAATGACGACATGGCGCGCATTGAGCAGGCCGAGGCCCTCGACAAGGAGGAACAGGCCCTGAACGCCGAGCGGGAAACGCTTCTGCTCGACGGGCAGACCTTTGCGCCGCAGCGCGAAAAGCTGGAGCGCGCCGAACGGGCGGCCGGGATTTTTCCGGCGCTCGAAGCGCTGCGCATCCGGCGCGAGGAGCAGCGCAGCGATGAGAAAGCGCTCGCCGCGCTGAAGGAAGAAGCGCCCCGCCTTGCCGAGCAGGAAGAGCAGGCATCGGCCGCTCTTGCCGCCGCCAAAACGACACTTGCCGCCGAAAAGGACGCCGTGGAAAAGGCGCGGGATCTCTGGAAGCGCGTGCGCGCCGCGGACACCGAAATCGACGCCCGACGCCGCGATCTGAACAATCTGGATCTGGAACTCGACGCCCGCCGCAGCGCGCTGGAACTTCGCCGCAGGGAGCAGAGCGACGCGGAACGAAGCAAAAACGACGCGGAAGCCGCGCTTGCGGGCGTTTCCCGGGAAAAGGAAGCCTCTGCCGCCGACGCCGGACTTTCCGAAGCGGTGGGCGCGCTGGAAACGCGCGTCGGCCGCCTGGAAGAGGACGAGAAAGCCCTCGAAGCCGAGCGCCTCGCGCTGAACGAACTCTCGCTCAACCTTGAGGAACAGAAAACGGCGCTTGCCGGACTCCGCCGTTCGGAAGAGGCGCTCGGCAAGACGCTGTCCGAGGCTTCGGACAGGCTGACGGCGGCGCGCAGCGCCTTTGCCGCGCTTCTGAACGGCAGGGACATGTCCGCGTTCCGGGCCGAACGCGACGCGCTTTCCGCCCGGCTCGGGGCGCTGGACAAGGCCTTCGACGCCGCCTCGACGCGCGCTGAACACCTTTCCCGCGCCGAACGCCTCGCCGGGGACGCGCAGGCGCTGGCCCTCACCGTGCAGCAGGAAAACTCGGAACTCGCCCTGCTGCGGGAACGCGTGAACGCTCTGCGGGAAGCGCAGGCGCTGCGGGCGAAAATCCGCTCCTACGAAGAGGAACGCCGGGCGCTGCGCGAGGGAAGTCCGTGCCCGCTGTGCGGCTCCACGCATCATCCGTTTGCCGAGAGCGCGCCCGCCCTGCCCGATGAAGACGCCGAACGCCTCGCCGCGCTGGAGCGCGACCGCGACCGCGTTTCCGCGTCGCTGGCCGGGCATCAGCGCGACGCCGTTCACGCCGCCGAAGGCCGCGCCGAAGCCTCGGCAGCCGCCGAAGACGCCACCCGAAAGCTGCGTCTTGCGCTCTCCGCCCTTTCTCCGACGCTGGCCGCTGCGCTGACTCTGAAGGACGGCGAGTCCACCGCTTTGCCGGAGCCGACCGGCCCGAACGCGCCTTCCGCGCCCGACAACGAGCCGACGCACAGCCCCGCCGCCCCGGCAGCCGCCCAAACTTCTGCCCCTGCCGAAGCGTGGGAGAACGACATTCTTGCCGCGCTTGCGCTCAGCGAACGCGCGCCCGCCCTGCCCGCGCTTCTGGAAACGCTCCGCGCAAAGACCGCCGATGCCCTCGCCCATGCCGAAGAGACGCTCCGCGACCTCGACTCCCGGCAGCAGGCCGGACGCCGCCTTGCCGACGACGTGGAGCGCCTGCGCCTCATGCACGACAACGCCCTTGCCGACGTGCAGAGCGCGGAAAAGGAAGCGCTGCGCCTCGATGCGGAAGCCTCGGCACGCCGCAAGGAACTTGATTCCAAATCGAGCAAGGCCGACACCGAACGCCTTGCCCTGCAACACGACCTTGCCGCCTTCCGGCGCGCGGGCGAAGCCCCCGCGACGCTTCGCGAGGCCGTAAATCTTCTTGCCGAACGCCGCCGTCGCTACGCCGACCTGCTCGCCCGCGAAGTGAAAGCCCGCAACGCTCTTGCCGAACAGACGCGCCTCATCGACGTGAGCGCCCAGGCCCTGAACTCGGCCATGGCCGAACACAACAGCGCGCAGGAAAACCGCGACCGCCTCGCCGCCGCCCTCGCCGCCCTCGAATCCGAACGCCGCGCCCTCTTCGGCCTGCGCAGCGTGGACGACGAAGAACAGGCTGCCCGCAACCGTCTGCAAGAACTGGAAAAACAGGAAGAAGCCCTGCGCGGACGCCTCGACGAGGCCTCCCGCGCGCTGACCCGGAGCCGCAGCGACGCCGCCGCCCTCGACGACCGACTGACCCGGCGCGCCTCGGATCTGCGCGACCTGGAAGCCGATCTCGAAAAGCGCCTCGCCGCCGAACGCTTTGCCGACGAGCAGTCCTGCCGCGAGGCCATGCTTTCCAAAGAGGACATGGACAATCTTGCGAACGAGCGCGACCAGCTCGCCAAACGCGCCGCCGCTCTCGACGCCCGACAAAAGGACCTTGCCCGCAAGCGCGCCGAACAGCGCCTGCCCCTGCCGCCCCGCGACGCCACCGAACAGGCCCTCGCCGAAACCCGCGCCGAACGCGAAAACGCCCTGCGCACCCTCGGCAGCATTCAGGAACGCCTCAGCGCCAACGCCGGGCGCAAATCGCAGGCCGCCGAACTGACCGGCCAGCTCAAAAAACAGACCGACACCTGCCGCCGCTGGAACGCCCTCAATGCGCTCATCGGCTCCGCCGACGGAAAAAAATTCCGCAACTACGCCCAGGAACTCACCTTCCGCCGACTCATCATCATGGCCAACCGGCAGCTCGCCTTCATGACCGACCGCTACCTGCTCGTGCACAGCAAAACCGAAGCCCTCACCCTCAACGTCATCGACCGCTACCAGGCCGACGCCGTGCGCTCCTCCCGCAACCTCTCCGGCGGCGAAAGCTTCATCGTCAGCCTCGCCCTCGCCCTCGGACTCGCTCAAATGGCCAGCCGCAACGTCCGCGTGGACTCCGTCTTCCTCGATGAAGGCTTCGGCACCCTCGACGAAGAAGCCCTCGGCACCGCCCTCGATATGCTCGCTTCCCTGAGACAAAAAGGTAAAATGATAGGCATCATCTCCCACGTCCAGGCCGTCCGCGACCGCGTCTCACTCCAAATCCAGGTCTCCCCCCTCGGCAGCGGCAAAAGCGCCCTCTCCGGCCCCGGCGTCTCCCGGGTGTGAAAGGCAGGAAAGGCAGAAAGAGAGAAAAGGCAGAAAAGACAGGAAAGGCATGCGGGG
>NZ_DBMAHT010000119.1:0-6073 GCF_057866825.1 Mailhella sp. | reverse complement strand
AGCGACGGCAAGCTCATCGCCATGCCCTTCAACGCCTCCACCACGGTGCTCTACTACAACAAGGACGCCGTGAAGAAGGCCGGCGGCGATCCCGAAAACTTCCCCCGCACCTGGCCCGAAGTGGCCGACCTTGCCCGCAAGATCAAGGAATCCGGCGCGTGCAAGTACGGCATGACCAGCGGCTGGCAGTCCTGGGTGCAGCTTGAAAGCTTCTCCGCCTGGCACAACGTTCCCTTTGCCTCCAACAACAACGGCTTCGACGGCCTGAACACCGAACTGCTCTTCAACGGTCCCCTGCAGGTCCGCCACATCGACTTCCTCTCCAAGCTCAACAAGGAAGGCGTTTCCGTGTACGTGGGCCGCAAGTCCGAAGCCATCAACACCTTCACCGCCGGTGAAGCGGGCATTCTCATGAACTCCTCCGGCTCCTACGCCGCCGTCAAGGCCGGCGCCAAGTTCAACTGGGGCGTCATGGTGCTGCCCTACTGGCCCGACGTGAAGGGCGCTCCCCAGAACACCGTGATCGGCGGCGCGGCCATCTGGGCCATGGCCGGTCATTCCAAGGATTCCGAAAACGGCGTGGCCGCCTTCATCAACTACATTCTGAAGCCTGAAGTGCAGGCCGCCTTCCATCAGGCCACCGGCTACGTGCCCGTCACTCTCGCCGGTTACGAGCTCACCAAGCAGCAGGGCTTCTACGACAAGAACCCCGGCACCGACGTGGCCGTGAAGGCCCTCTCCGACAAGAAGCCCACCATCAACACCCTCGGCCTGCGCCTCGGCAACTTCGTCCAGATCCGCAACATCATCGACGAAGAACTCGAAGCCGTCTGGGCCGGCAAGAAGACCGCCAAGGAAGCCCTCGACGCCGCCGTGAAGCGCGGCAACGTCGAACTGCGCCGCTTTGAGCGCGCCAACAGCTGATCCGCTCATCGCACACAAAGGGGAGAGGCAAACTCTCCCCTTTTTTCAACCACAGCCGTCAAAGGAGTTCTCATGCAGGATGAGCGCTACGCGTTCCGGGGCAAAAAGCATCTGCTGCTGCCCATTCTCTTCCTGCTGCCCCAGCTTGTCATCACGGTGGTGTTCTTCTTCTACCCCGCCGGCGAGGCCCTGCTCGGGTCGGTATACATGGAAGACTCTTTCGGCCTTTCCAGAGAGTTCGTCGGACTGGACAACTTTGCCGTTCTTTTCTCCGATCCCAGCTATCTTGAAACGCTGTATCTCACCTTCATCTTCAGCATCGCCACCATCACCCTCACCATGACGGTTTCCCTGCTCATGGCCGTCGTCGCCGATCAGGTAAGCGTCGGCGGCACGCTCTACAAGTCGATGCTCATCATTCCCTACGCCGTGGCTCCGCCCCTCGCCGGCGTGCTCTGGCTCTTTCTGTTCAATCCTTCCGTAGGCGTGCTCTCCTCGCTGCTCGACAGCCTGGGATACACCTGGAACCACAAGCTCAACGGCAATCAGGCCCTGCTGCTGCTCATCATATCTGCCTCCTGGAAGCAGATTTCCTATAATTTCCTGTTCTTCCTTGCGGGACTCCAGGCCATTCCGCGTTCGCTCATCGAGGCCGCCGCCATCGACGGCGCCAGCCCCTGGCAGCGCTTCCGCAACATCATCTTCCCCCTGCTCTCGCCCACGACCTTCTTCCTGCTCGTGGTCAACACCATCTACACCCTGTTCGAAACCTTCGGCATCGTGCATGCGGTCACGCAGGGCGGCCCTTCTCGCGCAACGGAAACACTCATCTACAAGGTCTTCAACGACGGGTTCATCGGCCTCGACTTCGGCGGTTCCTCCGCGCAGTCGGTGGTGCTCATGTTCATCGTCATGATTCTGACCTTCCTCCAGTTCCGCTACGTCGAACGCAAGGTCAACTACTAGCCGCAACAGGAGAAGATTCGTCATGGTAGAAAAGAAAGGACTCGGAAGAGCGCTCAGTCACGCCGTGCTCCTGTTCGGCGCGGCCGTCGTTCTCTTTCCCCTGTACGTGGCGCTCGTGGCCACCTCCCACAGCTACGACGTGCTCATAGGCACCACGCCCCTGTGGTTCGGTCAGGAGCTCGTCAAGAACTTCACCACCGTGCTCACCCAGGGCCTCAAGGCCGCCGGCGGCATTCCCGTGTGGGTCATGATGGGCAACAGCCTCATCATGGCGCTCGGCATCGCCCTCGGCAAAATCGCCATTTCCATCACCGCGGCCTACGCCATCGTGTTCTTCCGCTTCCGCGGACGCGAGCTGTGCTTCGTGCTCATCTTCATCACGCTCATGATGCCCGTGGAAGTGCGCATCGTGCCCACCTTCCAGGTGGCCGCCAACCTGAACTTCATCGACAGCTATCCCGGCCTCATTCTGCCGCTCATCGCCTCGGCCACGGCCACGTTCCTGTACCGTCAGATGTTCATGACCATTCCGCAGGAACTGCTCGAAGCCGCGCGCATCGACGGCGCAGGCCCCTGGCGCTTCTTCGTGGACGTGGTGCTCCCGCTCTCCCGCACGAACACCGCCGCGCTTTTCGTGGTGCTGTTCATCTACGGCTGGAACCAGTACCTCTGGCCCCTGCTCGTCACCAATCAGGAAAGCATGTACACCGTGGTCATGGGCATTCAGCGCATGGTGAACATTCCCGACGCCGTTCCGGAATGGAACCTCATCATGGCCGTGGCCCTTCTGGGCATGCTGCCGCCGCTGCTCGTGGTGCTCGGCATGCAGAAGCTCTTTGTCCGCGGACTTGTGGAAACCGAGAAGTAGTACAAGGATCAGACAATGGCAAACGTTCGTCTCATCAACATAGACAAGACTTTCAACAAGAACAAAGTGCTCTCCGGTCTCAACCTCGAAGTGCCGGACGGCTCGTTCATGGTCATGGTGGGCCCCTCAGGCTGCGGCAAGTCCACGGCCCTGCGCTGCATCGCAGGCCTCGAAGAAGTGACTTCCGGCACCATCATGATCGGCGACAAGGACGTCACCCGCATGGAGCCCAAGGACCGCAACATCGCCATGGTGTTCCAGAACTACGCGCTCTATCCGCACATGAACGTGTACGACAACATCACCTACGGTTTGAAGGTGCGCGGCATTCCCGCCGACGAGCGCAAGCGCCGCGCCCTGGAAGCCGCCAAGCTCCTCGGCCTCGACGGCCTGCTCGAACGCATGCCCCGTCAGCTTTCCGGCGGCCAGCGTCAGCGCGTGGCCATGGGCCGCGCCATCGTGCGCGAACCCAGCGTGTTCCTCTTCGACGAACCGCTCTCCAACCTCGACGCCAATCTGCGCAATCAGATGCGCATCGAACTGCGCCGCCTGCATCAGCGCCTCGCCACCACCAGCATCTACGTGACCCACGATCAGGTGGAGGCCATGACGCTCGCCGAAAAGATCCTCGTGCTGCGCGCGGGCCACATCGAACAGTACGGCACCCCCGACGACGTGTATCTGCGCCCGGCCTCCGTGTTCGTGGCGCAGTTCATGGGCTCCCCCTCCATGAACATCGTGCGCGCCCGCGCGGAAAAGAACGACATCATACTGCCCGACGGCACCCGCCTTTCCGGCGTGCAGGCCGAAGACATCGACATCTCCGGCCGCAGCGGCGACATTCTGCTCGGCCTTCGCAGCGAAGACCTCATCTTCGACCCCGAAGGCGACATCCGCGTCACCGTGGACATCGTGGAAGCCCTCGGCTCCGACACCCTCGCCTACTGCCGTCCCCTGAGCGCGAATCCCGAAAAGCAGGAAAGCTCCTCGGTCATCGTGCGCCTCCAGGGCTCGCAGCGTCCCTCTTCCGGCGACGTCATCCGCCTCACGGCCCGCAAGGGTCACGGCCACGTGTTCGACACGGAAACGCAGCTGCGCTGCCTGTAAGGCCTCCCGGCATCCGACACGAAGGGCGGAAGCTTCGGCTCCCGCCCTTTTTTGCGCCCATCCGCGACCAGGCAGCCCTCGTCTTTCGACGTCTCTTCCGCCGACTTCTTGTTCCCGGCTGGACAAGACGCCGGAAAGTGATAGGTTCAACCTAGTTCCCCGCTGGCTTTCCGGCGAAACATCCTTTGTACTCACCCCCCTGCATGAAGGAGAAAACGATGGGACATGCCCAGCACGTTGACATGCTGCACGGTCCGCTCTTGGGCAAGATCATTCTCTTTGCCCTGCCCATTGCCATGAGCAGCATTCTGCAGCAGCTGTTCATTTCTGCGAACGTCGCCGTGGTCGGACACTTCGTCGGAGCTCAGGCCGTGGCCGCCGTCGGCGGAAACGGACCTATCGTCAATCTCATCATCAACCTCTTTCTCGGGCTTTCCGTCGGCGCAAACGTCGTCATCGCCCGCTACGTCGGCAGAGAGGATCAGCAGGCCTGCCAGTCCGCCGTTCACACGGTCATGGCCGTGTCCATACTGAGCGGCTTCTTCCTGCTCGTGGCGGGACAGTTCCTTGCGCCCATGCTGCTGCGCTTCGTGGACGTGCCGCACGACGTCATGGATCTGGCCGTGCTGTACCTGCGCATCTACTTCGTCGGCATGCCGTGCATCATGATCTACAACTTCGGCGCGGCCGTGCTGCGCAGCGTGGGCGACACCAAGCGCCCCATGTACAGCCTCATGGCCGCAGGCGTGGTCAACGTTTCGCTGAGCGTGGTGTTCGTGCTCTTCTGCGACATGGGCGTCGCGGGCGTGGGCCTCGCCACCTTCACGGGCAACCTCGTCAGCGCCGCGCTCGTCCTGTACTTTCTGCTCACCGAAGACGACATGATCCGCCTGAACCTCCGCAAGCTTGTCATCGCCCGCGTTCACCTGCTGCGCGTCATCAGAATCGGCGCTCCCGCCGGACTGCAGGGCATGATCTTCTCGCTCTCCAACGTGTGCATTCTCTCGGGCATCAACGGCTTCGGCTCCAGCACCGCCGCCGGTTCGGCCGCGGCCATCAACTTCGAGTTCATCTCCTATTTCTTCGTCAACGCCTTCTGCCAGGCCACCGTGACCTTCACCAGCCAGAACTACGCCATGTGCCAGCTCGACCGCTGCAAGAAGATCTTCCGCGAAAACATGGCCTGCGCCGTCGTGCTCGCCGGTCTCACCTGCCTCACCTTCACCCTCGGCGCCGCCTTCTTCTCCGGCATGTACACCAGCGATCCCGAAGTCATTCGCCACGCCGTCACCCGCGTGACCATCGTCGAAAGCATGGAATGGCTCTGCGCCACCTACGAAATCAGCGGAGCTGCGCTGCGCGGCATGGGCATCTCCATGCTGCCCGCCATGGTCACGCTCGTGGGCTCGTGCCTGCTGCGCATCGTGTGGGTCTATACCGTGTTCCGCATGTTCCCCACTTACGAAACGCTGCTCTACGTCTATCCCGTCTCGTGGATCATCACGGGCGTCATCATGCTTGTCGTGTACTTCGTCATCCGCAACAGGCTGTTCCGCGAGCGCGAACGCGGCGGAATCTGCAAGCCGCTGGAGTTCTGATCTGCGTTCCAGGACGAAGCGGACGCCGCGGCTTTGCGCATGATCGCGCCGACCTCCCCACGGACGAAGCCATGCTCTCCGGGAGGTCGAAGCCCGCGGCTGTCTGACCGCCCCGCCACCGCGGAGCCGCCCCGTCTGCGAACAAGCCCGCCGCATCATGGGCCCGAAACGCCGCGCCGTCCCTTGTCTGCCGAAAGCAGGCCCGAATCCGCCCCGCCTGCCTGCGCCGCGCATCCCCGGCAACGAAACGCGTTTCCGACCAAACGCGCCGCGCCTTTCCGCTTGTGCCGAAGGCGCGCCCGAAGATGCTCTGCGCGCGCTCGATGCCGCCTTGCCAAAACCCGGACGACAATCCCGCCGCACTCCGCCCTGCGGCCGGAGTTTCCCCGGGGCCCGACCTCCTGATGCATGCCGCTCCCTGAGTCTCCCACCAAAAAGCAACCCACCGAAAAGCCCCCTCCCCCAAAAACGCCGCACCGCCCCAAAAATTAAAAAGTTTTGAAAGAGAGGATGGGGGCCCGGGGGAAGGAGGGAAAACTTTTTCATGAAGATTGTAAATTAAAACGCAACAGAGATATTGCCTGAAACGAAGAGACCCACGACAGTCGGG
>NZ_DBMAHT010000118.1:4718-6136 GCF_057866825.1 Mailhella sp. | reverse complement strand
AGCTGCGGTATCGGAGTTTGGACAGGCACTTGCGGGGCGAGTTTGGGGAGAAGGTGCAGAAGATCACGCTGGATGCCGGGTCGGGGTGTCCGAACCGGGACGGAACGCTGAGCGTGGGCGGGTGTGTGTTCTGCAACGCGGAGGGATCCGGGCCGGGCGTGGGTCTGGGGAGCTTTCGGGAGCAGTGGGAGCGCTGGCGGTCGCGGTACGCGGCCATGCCCAGAATGAAGGGCACGCGTTTGTTTCTGGGGTATGTGCAGTCGTTTACCAACACGTACGGGCCGGCGTCGCGGCTGTCGGCCATGCTGAAGGAGCTGGAAGCGCTGCCCGGGCTGGTTGGAGCGTGCATCGGCACGCGCCCCGACTGCCTGGACGAAGAGAAAATACGGCTGCTGGCGTCGGTGCCGTGGCGGGAATTCTGGCTGGACGTGGGCGTGCAGACGTGCAGCGACGCCACGCTCCGGCGCGTGAATCGCGGGCACACGGCGCAGGATTCGGAAAGGGCGCTCAGGCTGGCGGCGCGTTTTGGCGTGAAGACGTGCGCGCATCTGATGGCGGGGCTTCCGGGCGAGGACGGTGAGGACTTTTTGAAGTCGGCGCGCTGGCTTTCGGGCCTGCCCGTGGACGGGGTGAAGCTGCACAATCTGTACGTGCCGAAGGGCGCGGCCGTGGAACGGGCGTGGAAGAGCGGCGAGCTGCGCCTGCTCGATCAGGAGGAATACGCGCTTTTGGCGGCGCGGGCGCTCACGCTGCTGCCGTCGAACGTCGTGATTCACAGGCTCTGCGCGGATCCCGCGCCCGGTGAACTTGTCGCTCCCGCCTGGGCGGCGGACAAGCGCCGCACCCTCGACATGATCGACGCCGTGCTGACCTATAACGACTGGTGGCAGGGCAAGACCTGCGACGCGCCGGAGCGGAATCCCTTCCTTGACTGAGGTTTTTCCGAGGCTGAGCGTGCTTCCAGACGATGGGCCTGCTTCCCGATGATGGAGGAATTGCCCGGTCGTCCTTCCGTTTTTTTTCGCATTCCCCCGTTTCTGTCCGCGCTTTGTTTTTCGGCGCTTTCCGAGGGCTCTTTCCGACGTGCTCGCGCGGGATTTTCCCCGTTTCCTTTCCCGGCGCTTCCGCTTTTTCCTCGCGCCTTCTCGCCCCGCGGCGACGTCCCGTCAGACATGACCGAGAGCCCCCTCCCGCCCGCGGCTGCGCCCGGCGGCCCCCTGTGCTTCCTCTGCGTCCTCCGTTCCCCCGCCGTGCGGCAGATCTCAACGCGAAAGCTCCCACATGCTTCCTCCGCGTCTCCCGTCGGTTCCGGTCCGTCCCTCCGTTTTCCCCTGTCCCGCCTCGGCAAAGCGAGGTTTGCCGGAGAAATGTCGTTTTCACCCATTAAAAATATTGACAAGAGCGCAAATACGATGGAA
>NZ_DBMAHT010000118.1:0-4708 GCF_057866825.1 Mailhella sp. | reverse complement strand
CTGTCTAGTTCCGAAAGGCGTTCCACGCCACTCGGAGGACGGCGGGCCGGACGGTCGCGTACTATTGACAGCGCGCCTTTTCTGTGTCTAGAACCTCCCATTCCATACTCCATACGTCCTTGCGAGAAATCCCCATGGCCAAGATTTTTGATATGATACTCGGTATTTTCTCCAACGACCTCGCGATTGACCTCGGCACCGCAAACACCTGCGTGTACGTCAAGGGCAAGGGCATTGTGCTCCGCGAGCCGTCGGTGGTGGCGGTCAAGAAAGACAACCGCGGCAACAATCAGGTGCTCGCCGTCGGTTCCGAAGCCAAGCGCATGCTCGGTCGCGCTCCCGGCAACATTCGCGCCATCCGCCCCATGAAGGACGGCGTCATTGCCGACTTCGAGGTGACGGAAGCCATGCTGCGGTATTTTATTTCCAAGGTTCACAATCAGCGTCGTCTCGTGCGTCCGCGCATCATGATCTGCGTGCCCACCGGCATCACCCAGGTGGAAAAGCGCGCCGTCAAGGAATCCGCGCTCAGCGCCGGCGCCCGTGAAGTCTTCCTCATTGAGGAACCCATGGCCGCGGCCATCGGCGCCAATCTTCCCATTCAGGAACCCACCGCCAACATGGTGGTCGACATCGGCGGCGGCACCACGGAAGTGGCGGTCATTTCCCTTTCGGGCATCGTGTATTCCCGTTCCGTGCGCGTGGGCGGCGACAAGATGGATGAAGCCATTCTCCGCCACGTCAAGCGCAAGTACAACATGCTCATAGGCGAATCCACCGCCGAAGAGATCAAGATTCAGATCGCCTCCGCCTATCCCATGGAAGAGGAAAAGGAAATCGAGGTCAAGGGTCGCGATCTCGTCACGGGCATCCCGCAGACCATCATCATTACCTCGGAAGAAGTGCGCAAGGCCATCGCCGAGCAGGTGGACGCCATTGTGCAGGCCGTGCGTCAGGCCCTCGAACAGACCCCGCCCGAACTCGCCGCCGACGTCGTCGAACGCGGCATCGTGCTCACCGGCGGCGGCGCGCTGCTGCGCGGTCTGGATCAGCTTCTGCGCGAAGACACCTCGCTGCCCATCTTCAGTGTGGACGATCCCCTCGCCACCGTGGTCATGGGCACGGGCATCGCGCTCGACAACATGCGCACCATGCGCGAGGTGTGCATAGACTAGCTCTTGATCCCTCCCCTGCCGACCGGGGGAGGGATTTCATGCCCAACGCAGGAGTCGCCCCGCCTTGCTGCCCCGACGCATCATTCTTCTCATCATCTGCACGCTGCTGCTTTTTCTGGGCATCTACACCTGGAATCAGCGCACCGGACAGTGGGACAGGCTGTGCGCCGCCGTGGGACTCGAATTCACCGGGGGCATCATGCGCGGCCTCGACAGCATTGAGGATTCCCTCTCCGACGTGTGGAACAGCTATGTCGATCTGCGCGACGTGCGCCGTCAGAACGACGAGCTGCGCGAACGGCTCCGCATTCTCGAACAGCGCCTCGCCGGAACCAGCGAGGAACGCGCCGAACTCGAACGCCTGCGTCGGCTCATGCACCTTGAGTATCCGGCGTCGTGGCCTGCGCGCGCAAGCCGCGTGCTGGCCTGGCGCATGGGCCCCAATGCGGCGCTTTCCACCATCATGCTTTCGAGCGGCTACATGAGCGGAGCCGCGCCGGGCACGCCGGTCACGTCCTGGGCGGGCGGGGTGGGCCGCGTGCTCAAGGCGGGCCCCAGCACCTCCGTGGCGCTGCTTCTTACCGATACCGGCTCGCGCGTGGCGGTCATCACGTCCGAGGGCCGCGTGCAGGGCATACTTTCGGGCGGCGGCCCCGGGCTTCCCCTCGAACTTCGCTTCGTGCGTCAGAACGCTCCCGTGCGCGTGGGCGAGCTTCTGGTCACCTCCGGCGTGGATTCCTGCTATCCCAAGGGCATTCCCGTGGCTCGCGTGACGGCCATATCCACGGGCGGGGCGTCGCGTTCCGGGGCGTCGGTGCTCGAAATTCAGGCCGAACCCCTCGTGGATTTCCACAGACTTGAGGAAGTGTTTCTGCTCCAGCGTCCGGCCGATTCCATCACGCCCGAGAGCGACGCCGTTTATACGCGCCGCACGCCGGTGCTGGAAAAGCCCGAGGAACCGGCTCCCGAAGCGGGAGGCGCCCAATGAGCTGGGCGAGCGCCGGCTGGTGGCTCTGCTATGCGTTCATAGGCGTTGCGCTTCAGGCCCTGCTGCCCGGTCTTGATTTTCTTCTGCCGGGATTCATTCTGGCGCTTCAGGAGAGAAATTTCCCTCAGGTGCTGGCCGTGGGAGCGTTTTTCGTGCTGCTTCAGGAAGGCATGGGAAGCATGGCTTTCGGCGGCACGCTTTTGTGGTACGCGCTGGCGGCCATCGTGTTCCACGTGGGCTGCGGACTGCTGCAGGGCACGGGCTTCTTGTTTGTGACGCTGTTCGGCATACTGCTTTCCTGCGCGCATTATCTGATTTTCGCCACGCTTTCCGCGCTTCAGGACATCCCGTGGAATCCCTCGCTGCTTCTGGACGAATGCCTGTTTCAGGCGCTGTTCACGCCGTGGGTGTGGTGGGTGGCCGCGGCGCTGCGCCGCAAGGTGATCCATGAAGATAGAAACCGGCAACGATGAATATCAGCCGCCGAAAAGCGGACTTCTTCTTCTCCAGTGCTGCATAGTGCTGCTCTTTGCGCTGTTCTGCGCGCGTTTCTGGTATTTGCAGATACACCGCGGCGCGGACTACGTGCGCATGGCGCAGGAAAACCGCCTGCGCGACGAACGTATTTTTGCGCCGCGCGGTGAAATTTATGATGCGTCGGGCGAGCTGGTGGCGGAAAACCGCACGGCCTACGGACTCGCGCTGGTGCGGGAATACTGTCCGGACATCTCGGCGGCGCTCGCGCAGGTGAGCGCCTGGACCGGCGTGCCTCTCGATCGCCTCAACGCGCGCTATGAGCAGGATCGCAGCAAGGGCCGCAGTTTTGACCCCATCCTGCTGCTCACCGACATGCCTTTCGAGCAGGTGGCGCCCATCGAGGCCGAACTCTACAAGTGGCCCGGTCTGCGCGTGGTGACGCATTCTCGGCGCTACTATCCGGAAGGGGAGGCGTTTTCGCATATTCTGGGCTACGTGGCCGAAGCCAGTGAAAAGGAACTGGCCGAAGATCCCGACCTCTCGCTCGGTGACATGGTGGGGCGTCAGGGCCTGGAAAGCGTGCTGGAACGGCGTCTGCGCGGACAAAAAGGTCTGTACCGACTGGAAGTGGACGTGCTCGGCAGACCGCTCAGCCGCACGCTCATAGAGTCGCCGCACATGGGGCAGAACGTGACTCTGTCCATCGACTCGCGGCTTCAGCACGCGGTCATGGAGGCGATGGGCGACTATTCGGGCAGCGTGGTGGTCATGGATCCCGATTCCGGCAAGCTGCTCGCGCTGGTGACGCGCCCCGCCTACGACAACAATATTTTCATCGGCGGGCTTTCGGCGCGCGACTGGAACGCTCTGCGCAGCGATCCGCGTTTTCCGCTCCAGAACCGCGCCATCCAGAGCGCCTATCCTGCGGGATCGGTGTGGAAGCTCATGATGGTGGGCATGCTGCTTGAGCACGGCGTGTCTCCGCAGGAAAAGGTGTTCTGTCCCGGACAGTTCACGCTCGGCAATCATACGTTCCGCTGCTGGCGGCGCGGCGGGCACGGCTCCGTGGACATGGAGCATTCGCTCATTTATTCCTGCGACGTGTATTTCTACAGCATGGCGGTGAAGCTGGGCATCAACAACATGGAAGCCTTTGCCCGCGCCTGCGGCTACGGCCGCGAGACCGGCATAGATCTGCCCTACGAGACCACGGGGCTCGTGCCCTCCCGCGAATGGAAGAAGCGCCGCTTCGGCGAAGCCTGGCAGCAGGGCGACACGGTGAACGCCTCCATCGGGCAGGGCCATGTGCTCGTGACCCCGCTCCAGACCGCGGTGTTTCTTTCGTCCATCATCAACGGCGGCTATCTTCTCAAGCCGCAGCTCATTGCCGACGCTCCCCGCGAGGTCACGGGCAAGACGCCCATTTCCGACGCCCACCGCGAATGGATCAAAAAAGCCATGGTGCAGACCGTGGAGGCCCCGGGCGCGACAGCCAAGGTGCTGAAAAGAAAGGATATGACCATAGGCGGCAAAACAGGTACCGCTCAGGTGGTCAAGATCAAGATGCAGGGCGACCGCCGCGTGAAGACCGCCGAAATGGAATTCCGCCAGCGCGACCACGCCTGGATAGGCTCCTGGGGCGAAAAGGACGGCAAACGCGTCGTCGTCGTTACCATGATCGAACACGGCGGCGGCGGTGGCGCCGTGGCCGGCCCCGTCACCAAGGCCGTCTACAACATCCTCTTCCCCCCGGAACCCGACGCCAAACCCGCTAAACGCAAATAGCAGGAAAGGCAGAAAGAGAGGAAAGGCAGGAAAGGCATGCGGGGGAAATAATTCCCCCCGCACCCCCCTGTTTCTGCCTCCCGGCTTCGCCGGATCGGCAGGACAGGGTGAACGGGAAGATTATGCCCGAAGCAAAGGGCGAAGGGGGAGAGTGAAGGCCGGAAAACCGTCTCTCAACGCTCTGGGGCCCCGGGCGACGTCAGGAGCCCGGCCGACGGCCGCAAGTAGCCGGAATTCATTTCCGGCGTTAAACGCAGCCGCCGTCGTGCAAGTCAAGCAGCCC
>NZ_DBMAHT010000117.1:0-6157 GCF_057866825.1 Mailhella sp. | reverse complement strand
CGCACTCGGCCCGGAACTTCGACTCTTCCTCCCGCACCAGTTTGAACAGCACGGGACTGAGCAGAAGAATGGCGATAAGGTTGGGGATGGCCATGAGGGCGTTGCAGGTATCGGCCAGCAGCCAGACCAGATTCAGCTTGACGAGAATGCCCACAGGAATGGCGATGCAGTACACCACGCGGAAGGGAATCTGCGCCTTGTCGCCGAAGAAGTAGATGGCGCAGCGTTCGCCGTACACGCACCAGCTCATGGCCGTGGTGAAGGCGAACAGCGAAAGGCACACGGCCACCATGATGCTGCCGATGCCGGGAAGCACGCTTTCAAAGGCGGCCGAGGTCATGGCCGCGCCCTGCTGACCGTCGGTCCATTCGCCGGTGAGCAGCAGCGCAAAGGCGGTAAGGCTGCACACCACGATGGTATCGACGAAGGTGTCGAGCATGCCGATGGTGGCCTGCGTCATGGGCGAGTTGGTGGAAGCCGCCGCGTGCGCCATGGGCGCCGTGCCGAGTCCGGCCTCGTTGGAAAAGATGCCGCGGGCCATGCCCATGCGGATGGCCAGCATGATGGAAGCGCCGGCCGCGCCGCCCTGCGCCGCCGACGGCGAAAAGGCTTCGCGCAGCACCATGGCGAAAATGCCGGGCACCTGATCGATGTGCAGAACAATGACCACAAGAGACATGGCGGCGTAGCACAGCGCCATGATGGGAACGATGCGTCCCGCCACGCCGGCAATGCGCTTCACGCCGCCGAGCAGCACCACGCTGGAGAGCACGAGCAGCGCCACAGCGGAAATGTAGGGAGAAACGCCGAAGCTTGCCTCAAGCACGCCGCCGATGGCGTTGCTCTGCACCATGGCTCCGGTGCCGATGCAGGCCACTATGCCGAACAGCGCAAAGGCGCTGCCGAGCCACATCCAGCGGGCTCCAAGACCGTTTTTAATGAAGAACATGGCTCCGCCCACCCAGTTTCCGGCGGGGGTGCGCTCGCGATAATGCACGGCAAGCAGCACTTCGCTGAACTTGGTGGCCATGCCCACAAGGGCCGTCATCCACATCCAGAACAGCGCGCCCGGGCCGCCCATGTAAATGGCCGTGGCCACACCCACGATGTTGCCGGTGCCGATATCTCCGGCAAGGGCCGTCATCAGCGCGTTGAAGGGAGAAATTTCGCCCTTTTCCGAATCCGGACGCCGTCCGGCCCAGGCATGACGAAGGCCGCGGGCAAAGTTGCGGATAGTAAAAAAGCGCAGCCCGATGGTAAGATACAGGCCGGTGCCGAACAGGAGCACCAGCATGCACGGCCCCCATACGAAATTGTTTACAGCGGTAAGCCATTCCAACATAATGTGACACCTTTGTGAATACATCAATAATTTATCACGATATCCTATTATAATGGGAAAAGCAAACTGAAAGTCGCGTCACCTGTTCGTTTTTTGCATAATATCCGACTTTTCCGCCCTGCTCTTCCGCCTGGCGCCGCCCTGGCCGCGCTCATGCAGGAAACAACGTCGTTGCCTGAAGCCCCGGCAGTTTCCGCTCATCCCTGCCGCCTCAACAAACCCGTGGCTCCCCGGAGCAACATCATCTCTTCCGCCTTCCGGCAGCGCCCCTTTTCCCCATAGCCGCAGCGCCTCCCGCCAAATCCCCGCCCGTCGCAGTGGGAAATTCTGCTCCCTGCCGCCCCTTCGCCGTGCCCTTGCCCCCGGCGTGCTCCCATCTTTCCGAAAAAGCGCAGACTCTTTTTCCGTCACTCTTGCCTCAAAAAAACGCATTGCTCTCCGACGCAACATTCTCTCCCGCCGACTCTCTGCCCGTCGCCGTGGGAAATTCTGCTCCCTGCCGCCCCCCAGGAACTGCCGCCCCTTCGCCGTGCCCCTGCCCCGGCGTGCGTTTCCCGCCGAGCCGCCCCGCCCCTCAAACCGAGTCCGCAGGGTCTCTCCCCCCCTCTCATGCTCCCGGAGGCTCGCCTAAAAAATAGCCGCGTCGGCAGATGCCGCAGTTCCGCTCCCGCCCCGGTCTGTCCGGCGCGGGCAGGCGGCAAGTCCGGGAAAACGCGGCTCCCTCATTCCCCCATGCCGCAAAAGCCGCAAAAAAAGACGGCCCGCGCAAAAACGCAGACCGTCTGAATGTTCCGCCGCAGAAACGGCGAATCCCTGCCGCAAGCCTACTTGTTGGGCGTCAGCTTGTAGCGATAAATTTCATGCACTTCGGACTTGTAGCCCGGATACATGCCCTTGGTCATGCCGAGCACGATGCGGGCGCCGCGGTTCTGATGCACCAGCAGATCGCCGGTGGAAGGATCAACGCACAGACCTTCGATTTCACCCTGCTTGATGGTTTCGGTGAAGGTCTTTTCCAGAATCACGGGCGCGCTGCTCGCGGAAGAAATGTCCACGCGGTACAGATGATCGGGTTCGTTGTCGTCGGCCGTGCCGTCGTCGGCGGTCAGGAACAGGGAGCCGTCATAGTAGAACACGCCCTGCACCCACTGCGGCACCGGCTGCAGATGCACCTTGCGCAGATAGTTGCCGTCGAGATCGTATTCATAGAGGTAGCGGCCGGACTCTTCGCCCACCCAGGAGCACATCCACACGGTGCCCTTCACGGGATCCACGGTGATGCCCGATGTTTCCAGCTGGCCGGAAGCCTCGTTGAACGGGAAGGCGCGCTTGAACTTCAGCGTATTGGCGTCGTACACGGACACCTGAATGTCCTTGCCCACGCCGTCCATGAAGTTTTCCACGCCGCAGTAGATTTCGCCGTTGTACACGTCGATGTCGCCGAGGTGGTTCACTGCCTTGGTGTAGCCGGTTTCAAAGGGCTTGTCGTTCTTGAGGACAAGTTTGCCGTCCATGTCATACTTGTACAGCACCTTGCTGCAGCTGACGTAGATGTACTTGCCGTCGCAGGCGACGCCCTGCCGACCGTCAACCTTCATGACGTCTTTCAGTTCATAGGTGTACTTGGGAGACATGTCCGGTTCCGGCAGAGCACTGGCCTGACCGGCGACGCCGAAAAACATGAAGGCGGCCGCAGCGGAAACAAAAAGTTTGTTCATATACCCTCCTCAGGGTCATCAGGGAGCCTTCCGGCATGGAAAGCTCCTTTGCCGATACAGTAAATCAAACGCCGGGGCATGACAATGGGATATTACGGACGGCGAGTCACATGAATTCTCACGTCGCCTGGCTCCATGCCGACGCCCCTGCGCGCAGCCGCGCAGAGCCCATGCAACCGCGACCCCGAAGAATCTCTCCGGAGGCGCGGCGTTCCGTCGGCAAGGACAAACTCTTTTGCGCCGCCTCTCGGAAGCGCAAACGTCAAATCAGCCGCGTTCCGCGTGAATATCGACCGCCACGCCTTCCATGAGCGAGCGGGTAATCATGCAGCTCTTCACGATCTTGAGACAGTGCGCCAGAGTTTCGGCATCGGCGTCGTCCACTTCCACGCGAACGTCCAGATGTATGCGGGTGACGAAGGAAAGGCCGTCGCGCTCTTCCTTCTCCGCGCTGCCCCGGCCCACAATGCGGCGATAGCGCACGCCGCGGGCGAGAAGCGCCGCGTTCATCGAACCGCAGAAGCAGTCCAGCGCCGCGCTGACCAGAAACACGCGCGCCGTGCCCAGACGCTGATCCGGGCTCACGCTGGTATAATCCGCATGGATGTCTTCCAGAAGAGGATGTCCGGTTCTGATCGTAAAGCCGTCCGGAGTATGTTCAAATTCAACAACGTCGCTCATGTCTGCACTCCTTGTGATGAATGTTGACGGCCAAGCTTCGCGAAGCCCGGCCGTCCGCCGACGCGGATTCTTCATCCATGCCGGAAAAATGATGCGTTCTGCGGCTTCCTGCGCCGCACCGCCGCCCGCCTGCGTGTCGCCCTGCGGGGCGAAACATCTCCCGCCCGTGCAAGCACCGAGCCGTCTCCATCGCGAACCCTGCCCGGCTCCCGGCAAACGCAAATCTCGGCCCTCTCACAAGCACGGCATCCGCGCCGCACCTGCGAACACGGCGTCCGGTCTGCCGCCCCCGCGAACGCAAACGCCCGAGAGCGCCGTTGCAGGTGCAAAGAGGTTCCGAGCCCGCGGCAACGGCCGCGACGCTCATGCTTCCGCCTGCGCCGGTCTCGCGCCTGTAAACGCATCTCACAGACCGCGAGTTCACGCCACACGAACGCCGCCCGCACTCCCCGAAGCGCCCGTGAACGCTCGCCCCGCCCTCACTCCCGGCAGAGCCGGTACAGCCGCGCAAGAAATGCGGCCCGCGGAATCTCCTCCGCGCCGAGACGCAGCATGTGCGGCGTCGTCTGCTGGCAGTCCACGATTTCCACGCCCCGTTCCCGGAGCCACGCCGTCAGATGCACCACCGCCGCCTTGGAGGCGTCCGGCTGAACATGAAACATGGATTCCCCGAAAAACGCCCGGCCGCACTGCACGCCGTACAGTCCGCCCGCAAGCTCCCCGTTGTTCCACACTTCCACCGAATGCGCATGCCCGAGCTCGTGCAGACGCTCATAGGCCGCCATCATGTCGGGCACTATCCAGGTGCCGTCCTGCCCGGGGCGCGGTATTGCGGCGCAGGCGCGAATGACGCGGCCAAAGCACGCATCCACGGTGAACGTGAAGCGCCCGCTGTTCAGCACCCGGCGAAGACTTCCGCTCACGTGCAGCTTTTCGGGAAAAAGTACGCAGCGCGGATCGGGCGACCACCAGAGTATGGGCGAGCCCTCGCCGTACCACGGAAAAATCCCCCGCGAATAGGCGTACATGAGCCGCTCCGGCGAAAGATCGCCGCCGACCATGAGCAGGCCGTCGTCGCTCGCCTCCCGCACGGGGGGAAACCACAGCGGCCCGCCTTCGGGCATCCAGAACAGAGGGGCCGCCATATCGACTACTGACCGCTTGCCGTAAGCGTAAGATGAGGCGCGTCGGGCGAAGAGGCGTCCACAAGCACCTTGCCGCCCTTCTCCAGACGTCCGAAGAGCAGAAGTTCCGCAAGCTGATCCTCAACCTCGTTGCGCACCACGCGCTGCAGCGGACGCGCCCCCATGCGCGGATCAAAACCGTGATCGGCCAGCCAGTTTCTCGCCGCGTCGGTCAGGGTGAGCGACACGCGACGGGCGGCCAGACCGGGTTCCAGCGCGGCCATGGTCTTGTCCACGATGCGGCCCATGAGATCCCGGCTCAGGCTGTTGAACGGAATCATGGCGTCGAGGCGGTTGCGGAATTCAGGGCTGAACGTCTGCTCCACCGCTCCGGCGCTGCGGTCCGACGCGCTGCTCGTGGAACAGAAGCCCACGGGAGCCTGTTCCATTTCACGCGCGCCGGCGTTGGTGGTCATGATGAGCACCACGTTGCGGAAATCCGCCTTGCGGCCGGTGTTGTCGGTGAGGGTGGCGTAGTCCATCACCTGCAAAAGCACGTTGTAGATGTCGGGATGGGCCTTTTCCACTTCGTCGAGCAGCAGCACGGCATGAGGCGTCTTGCGTATGGCCTCGGTGAGAAGACCGCCCTGCTCGAAGCCCACGTAGCCGGGAGGCGAACCGATGAGACGGGCGACCGCGTGCTTTTCCATGTACTCGCTCATGTCGAAGCGCACGAAGGACACTTCCAGAAGATCGGCGAGCGCCTTGGCAAGCTCGGTCTTGCCCACGCCCGTGGGGCCGTGGAACAAAAACGACGCCGTAGGCCGGTTTTCCCGGCTCAGGCCCGCGCGGGAACGCAGAATGGCGCGCACCACGGCGTCCACGGCCTGATCCTGACCGAACACCCGGGCGCGCAGATCGTCGCCGAGCGTCTGCAGACGCTCCTTTTCGCCGCGGGTCACGCTTCGTGCGGGAATGCCCGCCATGCGGGCCACCACGCGTTCGATGTCCTGCACGGACACGCCCGCGCCGCGACGGAATCCGGGCTTCAGGGTTGCCGCGGCTCCGGCCTCGTCCATGACGTCGATGGCCTTGTCCGGCAGAAGCCTGTCCTGAATGTAGCGCGCGGAAAGTTCCACCGCGGCCTGCACGGCTCCCTTGGAGTAGCGCACGCCGTGAAATTTCTCATAGCGCTCCTGAAGGCCCCGCAGAATGGCCAGACAATCTTCTTCCGAAGGCTCCTTCACGTCGATGCACTGGAAACGACGGCTCAGGGCTCTGTCCTTCTCAAA
>NZ_DBMAHT010000116.1:0-6244 GCF_057866825.1 Mailhella sp. | reverse complement strand
AGGCATGCGCGTGAAAAAACGTTGAAACACGGGTTCAAAATCCATGCCGAGCGACGACTGCTCCACCCCGCACATGCCGACGTCGCTCATGTACGCCGTGCCGTGCGGCAGAATCTGCGCGTCCGCCGTCTGCACGTGGGTGTGCGTGCCGAGCACGGCGCTCACCTTGCCGTCGAGAGCCCATCCCATGGTCTTCTTCTCGCCCGTGGTCTCGGCATGAAAGTCCACCAGACGCACCATGACGCCGTCAAGCTCGTGCCGGGCATCCCCGGCGCAGGCAGAGAGCGCAGGCCCGGAAGGCAACGTACCATGTTCCGTCAGATTCTGCAAAGCCGCAATCCGCCCTTCCCGCGACGCGCCGAGCGCCGGCGCGCCTTCGAGCCAGCCGAGCGCCGCCCGGAACGGACAGGGCAAAGGATCCATGAACACCGTGCCCAGAAGATTGAAAACGGCGAGTTTCCGCCCGTCGGGAAGCGTGTGAATCGCGCAGCCTCTTCCCGGAGAGCCCTCAGGATAATTGGCCGGACGAACAAGCCGCCTGTCCTTTTCAAACCGCGAAAAAATCTCCCTGTGCCGCCACACATGATTGCCGGACGTCACCACCTGCACGCCCGCGGCAAAAAGCTCGTCCAGCGTCTCCGAGGTCATGCCTATGCCTCCGGCAATGTTCTCGCCGTTGGCGATCACCACCTCCGGAGACCATTCCTCGCGCAGCTCCGGCAGAAACTGCTTCACCGCCAGCCTGCCCGCCTTGCCCACCACGTCGCCGAGAAAAAGAATACGCATCAGCGCGCCGCTCCGCGTCCGTGCCGACAATCTTCAAGCAACGCATGAAGTTTTTCCTTGGCCGGACGCAGCCCGGGAGCGTCGGGGAGCCCGGCAAGCACTTCATCCATGAGTCCGCTCTCCGCAAGCGCCCTTCTCGTGGAGGCAAAGCGCAGTTCCAGCATCCAGGTGCCGAGCAGCAGTCGAAAGTCGTTGACGAAGCGCAGATCCACATACCGGGCCACCCGGCCCGCCGTCACGTCTTCCGCCACCTTGGGCGTCCACGATCCGGGATCGTCCGCCACGTGAAGAAGCACGGCGTCCCGTTCCGGGAGCGCATTGCCGAGGTAGCTCACCATGACGCGGAAAATGTCCAGCTTGTCGCTGTCGCGCACCACGTCGGTGACGAAACGCGCCGCCGGCTCCAGCATGGGGGACAGGGCGTAGCGATTGTGCAGCAGCACGGCGCACTGCGCAAGACGCCGCACCCTGGCGGATTCCTCACGCAGAAAACACCCGTCGCGCATGGTCTGAAAGCTCAGCACGGCATGATTGACGGATTTTGCATCCAGAAACGTGCGGTAACGGCGAAACTGCGGGAAGCGCCCGCAGTCGTGGTAGAGCGCCGCCAGCACCGCCGCGCGACAGGCTTCGGCGTCTTCGCTCCACGCCCGCTCCGTCTCGTCTTCGGGCAGGGCGTCCACAATGCGCTCGGCGTGCTCCACAACGCGAAACGTGTGCTCCACCTTCAAACGAAGCGGAGCCGCGTCGGGCACGTCGCGAAAGCCTTCCACATAGTCAAGAAAACGCTTCCGGTATGCGGAAAGCTCAATCTCCATCTTGTTCTCCTCTCTTCTGCCATTCCTTCAGGCGGCGCTCCCGTTCCTCGGCTTCCTTGAGGCGTATGCGCTTGTTGCTTTCATCCCATTTCGGATCGCGAAAAAAGCCCCGCGGGCCGTACAGCGACCGCAGCAGAATAATCACCGCGGCGGAAACAAGCACCATGATGAACACGCCGCCGAACGTGCCGGTAAACAGTTCTTCAAGAATTGCGTACAAGAAACGCTCCTTCGCAGAATTTTTCCGATAGTACCCTCTGGCAGGCCCGGGCGCAAGAGCGCTGACCCCCACGCCTCCGGCCTGCGCGGGGCAGTTCCTCGTCGGGCCGGCCCGGGGGAAAGACTCCGAAAGGCCGTGACCTAGGCACAGCGCTCCGGCGTCCGCCCCTCCCGCCGCGCGAAGACCTGCGCCGAGGCCTCTCCGTCGCTTCCGCCTGACCGGGAGCGACGCGCGCGGGAGGCATTTCCTTGACCGTCGGGGCATAGCGCGACGAGGACGGCGGGAGCTTCGAACGGCATTTCCGGCATCATCCTCACTGCCTTTCAAAAACACGGCGGGAGCGACGCGCTCTGCGGCCTCGCCGGCGACCATGTGTTCTCAAAGGAAAAAACTCATGACATCGGCATGACCATCGGCGGGCTGCCGCCGAAGCCGCTCTCGTCCGCGCCCCGCGGCGGCGTCCTTTTTCCCAGACTTTCGGAAAGCCCTCCCCCGGCATTGACGCCTTACCGTTTAGACGGTAACGGTATCGTCATCATCCGCTCCTGCTTTTTTCGGAACCGCGCCGCGCCCGGATACGCTTCGACCATCCCGCGCCGAACAACCCGGCTGGCGTTTTTCGCCTCCTCTTTTCGCGCAGATTCCGAAGAATATCGCATCCGCATTTCGGAACATGGCGGATCCCTTGCTTTTTTCAAGCAGACGAACATCAACCCCCTGTTTGTGGAGTCAGCCTGATGGCCTTCGTTCACTTACATTGCCATACCGAATTCAGCCTCCTCGACGGCGCCATCCGGGTCGCCGATCTGGCGCAGAAGGCCAAGGCGCTCGGCATGCCCGCGGCCGCCATTACGGATCACGGCAACCTTTTCGGCACCGCCTATTTCTATTCCGCCTGCAAGGACGTGGGCATTCCGCCCATCATCGGCTGCGAAGTCTATGTCACCCGCGATCACACCGACAAGACCTCCGACTTCGCCAGAGTGCGGCACCATCTCATTCTTCTGGCGCAGAATCCCGTCGGCTACCGCAACCTCATGCATCTAGTGAGCCGCAGCTGGCTCGACGGCTTTCACTACAAGCCGCGCATCGACAAAAAAATGCTTCACGGCTGCACCGACGGCCTGGTGGCGCTTTCGGCCTGCGTGGCTGGCGAGCTGCCCCGCACCCTTCTCGGGCAGAACAAGCTCATTACGGGCGGCGGCACCTTCGACGACGCCATTGCCATAGCCAAGGAATACGCCGCGCTTTTCCCCGACCGCTTCTATCTGGAAGTACAGGCCAACAGCCTGCCGGAACAGGCGCTCGTGAACCAGCGCATTCTTGAGCTTTCCGACGCCACCAAGCTCCCTCTCGTGGCCACCAACGACTGCCACTATCTCAACGCCGACGACGTGGAAGCTCACGACATCCTGCTCTGCATTCAGACGCAGGCCAAGGTGGACGATCCCAAACGCTTCCGCTTCGAGGCGCGCGATCTCTACTACAAGTCCGAAGAGGAAATGCTCGCCGGTCTCGACGGCGTTCCGCGCGACGCCATGGAAAACACGCTCAAGATCGCGGATCAGTGCTGCCATCTTGAAATCCAGCTCCACGCGCCGCCCTATCACTTCCCCGTGTACGACCTGCCCGAAGGCATGACTCTGGCCAGCGAATTCTGCCGCATGGCCCGCGAAGGTCTGGAAAAGCGTCTGGAAAAGCATCCGCACCGGGACACCATCAATCCGCAGGAGTACCGCGACAGACTCGAAATGGAGCTCAAGGTCATCTGCGACATGGGCTTCCCCGGCTATTTCCTCATCGTGCAGGACTACATCAACTGGGCCAAGAACAACGGCATTCCCGTGGGCCCCGGCCGTGGCTCGGCCGCCGGTTCCGTGGCGGCGTGGGCCCTGCGCATCACGTCCATCGATCCTCTGCCCAACAAGCTGTTCTTTGAACGCTTCCTCAACGTCGAACGCGTCAGCATGCCCGATATCGACGTTGACTTCTGCGAAGATAGGCGCCTTGAGGTGCTCGACTACGTTACGAGAAAGTACGGCAAGGACAAGGTGTCGCAGATTGCGGCCTTCGGTAAAATGAAGGCCAAGGCCGTGGTCAAGGACGTGGGCCGCGCCATGGGCATTCCGTTCAACGAGACGACGCGCATCGCCAAAATGATTCCCGCCGATCTCAAGATGACGCTGCAGAAGGCCCTCGACACGGTTCCCGAACTCGCGGAGGAATACAAGACCAAGCCGGAAGTTCGGAAGCTCATCGACATTTCCAAGCGTCTGGAAGGTCTTACGCGCCACGCCTCCACCCATGCGGCCGGCGTGGTGGTGTCCGACAAGCCCATGGAGGAATATCTCCCCCTCTTTGCCGGACGCAAGGGCGAACAGATTGCCGCGTTCGACATGAAGTTCGTGGAAAAGGTGGGCCTTGTGAAGTTCGACTTCCTCGGTCTGCGCACCATGACCGTGATTTCCAACGCGGTGAAGAACATCGTGCGCCAGGGCAAGGAAGCCCCGGACATGGAAAACCTTTCCACGGACGATCCCAACGTCTACGATCTGCTCTCCCGCGGCGACACCGACGGCGTGTTCCAGCTGGAAAGCACGGGCATGCGCAAATACCTGCGCATGCTCAAGCCCTCGGGCTTTGAAGACCTCGTGGCTATGCTGGCCCTGTACCGTCCCGGGCCGCTCAACTCCGGCATGGTGGATGAATTCATCAAGCGCAAGCACGGCGAAATCGAGGTTTCCTACCCGCTTCCCGAGCTGGAATCCTGCCTGAAGGACACCTACGGGGTCATCGTCTATCAGGAACAGGTCATGCAGATCGCGCAGATCACCGCCAAGTACACCCTCGGCGGCGCCGACCTGCTGCGCCGCGCCATGGGCAAGAAGAAAGCCGAGGAAATGGCCAAGCAGCGCGACATCTTCCTCAAGGGCGCTTCCGAACGCGGCGTGGCCAAGGAAAAGGCCAACGAAATCTTCGACCTCATGGAAAAATTCGCGGAATACGGCTTCAACAAGGCCCATTCCGCGGCCTACGCCTACATCACCTACGGCACGGCATACCTGAAGTATTACTTTAAGGTTGAGTTCATGGCCGCGCTGCTTTCTTCGGAAATCGGCAACCAGGACAAGATTCTCAGCTACATTGCGGCCTGCCGCGACATGAACATCGACGTGCTTCCGCCCAACGTGCAGATCAGTCTGCGTTCCTTCACCCCCAGCGGCGATTCCATCGTGTACGGTCTCGGCGGCGTGAAGAACGTGGGTGACGAAGCCATCAATGAAATCGTGCGCTCGCGCGAGGAGGACGGCCCGTACAAGTCCCTGCTCGATCTCTGCACCCGCGTCAATCTGCGCAAGGTGACCAAACGCGTGCTCGAAAGCCTCATCAAGGGCGGCGCGTGCGACTGCTTCGGCGTCAGCCGGGCGGGCATGCTGGCCAGCCTCGACACCGTGGTGGCCCGGGCCCAGAAAAAGCAGAAGGAAAAGAATTCCGCGCAGATATCGCTTCTGGCCTTTTCGCCTTCCGTGGAAGCCGCACCCATGCCCGGCATCGGATTCCCCTGCGAGGAACAGGACACCCCCGAATGGGAAGACGATCAGAAGCTCGCCTTTGAAAAAGATTCGCTCGGCTTCTATCTCACCAGCCATCCGCTCCAGCCCTTCCGCCGCGACATGCAGCGACTCGGCCTGCTCACGCTGGAGGAAATCAGCGAGCTCGGCAAGGGCGCGGTGAAGACCGGCGTTCTGGTCACCAGCGTCAAGGAATTCATCACCCGCAAGGGCGACAAGATGGCCTTCGTGCAGGTGGAAGACCTCACGGGCCACGCCGAGGTCACCATTTTCCCCAAGACCTACGCCACCATTAAGGAAACCCTGCACGGCGAACGGCCGCTCATTGAGCTCGTCGGCACCGTGGACGCCAAGGACGACGACGATTTCGGCGACGACGAGGAAAACGACGAAAACACTGTCAAGGAAATCAAGCTGCTGTGCGACTCCGCGAGGCCGCTGCTCGAAGCCTGCATGAGCAGCGATCAGCCCGTGGTGATCCCCTATCCCGTGACGTGCACGGGAGACGCCGACATCGAGGAATTCAAGGCCATTCTGGAAAAGCACAAGGGCACGTCGTCGGTGCAGATTCAGTTCGAGCTGAACAACCGCAACTGCCTCATGGAACTCGGTCCGCGCTGGAGAGTGCAGGCCAGCCCGCAGCTCAACAAGGACATGGACGCCTGGGCCAAAGCGCGCCTTGCGCTGCGGCAGTAACAAAACCTTTTGCGCGCCGGCCCCGATTCCCCAGGAATCAGGAAAACCGGCGCATCGTTTTTGCATGCGAAACAAGGAGACAGCATGAGCAGATCGGTATGGCGGCTGACCATTCGCGGCGATTTCGCCGCCGCCCACGCCCTGCGGCACTA
>NZ_DBMAHT010000115.1:0-6299 GCF_057866825.1 Mailhella sp. | reverse complement strand
CGCTCATCGGCGACACCGCCGACAACGTGCCCGGCGTGAAGGGCATAGGCGAAAAAACGGCAGAAAAGCTGTTCCGCGACTTCCGCAGCCTTGAGGACGTGCGCGACCGCATGGCCGAGGTGCCGCCCTCCATCCGCAAGAAGCTTGAAGGCAACGAAGAGGCCATGTTCCTGTACCGGGAGCTCACCCGCTTGCACACCGACTGCTGCGCGCAGCCTCTGGAAGAGCTCGCCGTGGAACCGCTGGATCGTCAGCACGCGCGCACCTTCCTGCGGGAATTTGAAATGAATTCGCTTCTGCGCGAGCTCGACAGCCTCATGCGTCAGGGCGTGGTGGCCTTTCAGGGCGAAGCCGAGGAAGTTTCCGGCGCAGCCGCGCCGGGTGCGCGCACGGCGCGTCAGCTTTCTCTGTTCGACGAACCCGCGCCCGTTCCGGTCATGGACGACGTGCAGGACGCCTCGCGTCTGCCCGTGTGCGCCGGGCGCATGGTCGCCGTCACGCCTGCGCCCGTGGTGAACCGTTCGCAGAGTCACGGCCTGTGCGTGGCCGTGCGCAAGGGCTCCGACGTAGAGGAGAGCCTTTATTCCGGCGACTCCCGGGCGCTCGTGGCCTGGGCCTCCGCCGCCGCCCTCGTCGTGACGCCGGACATGAAGCGTCTTCTGCACGCGCATCCGGCCTGGGGCACCATTTCGCCGTCGCGCTGCTTCGATCTCGGCCTTGCCGCCTATCTTCTCGCGCCCGAAGACAGAGACTACGGCTGGCCCAGCCTTTCCGCCCGTCATGCGGAAAAAAGCGGTCTGCCCATGGAAAGACCGGCCTCCATCGCCCTTTCCCTGTACGACGACATGGTGAAGCGCCTCGAACACGACGGACTTCTGCGCCTGCTGCACGACATGGAAATGCCGCTCATTCCGGTGCTGGTGTCCATGGAAAACGCGGGCATCACCATCGACAAGGCCGCTCTCAGGGATTTTCTCGACGAAGTGCAGACCGAGCTTGACGCGCTGACCGAACGCATCTATCAGGAGGCGGGGCAGCAGTTCAACATCCGCTCCGCGCAGCAGATAGGCGAGATTCTTTTCAAGAAGCTGGGCCTTGCGGCGGCCAAGTCCACCAAGGGCGGGCAGGCTTCCACCTCGCAGGCGGTGCTCGAAAAGCTTTCCGGGCAGCATCCCGTGGTGGACGCCCTGCTTGAATTCCGCAAGCTGGAAAAAATGCGTTCCACCTACCTTGAGCCTCTGCCGCGCCTCGCCGGGCCGGACAGCCGCATTCACACCACCTTCAATCAGACGGCCACGGCCACGGGACGCCTTTCCTCCAGCAATCCCAATCTGCAGAACATTCCCGTGCGCGGCGAGCTCGGCAGGCGCATGCGCACCTGCTTCACGGTCGGGCCGGGCATGAAGCTCATTTCCGCGGACTACTCGCAGGTGGAACTCAGGGTGCTCGCGCACTATTCGCAGGATCCCACCCTGCTTTCCGCCTTCCGCAACGGCGAGGACATCCACACCCGCACGGCCGCGCTGCTCTTCGACGTCGATCCCGCACAGATAGGCCCGGATCAGCGCCGCAGGGCCAAGACCATCAACTTCGGCCTCATCTACGGCATGGGCGCGCGCAAGCTCGGGCAGGATCTCGGTATTCCGCTTTCGGAGGCGCGCATGTTCATCGAGCGCTACTTCGCCCGTTTTGCGCACATCAAGGAATTCTTCGACTCCGTGGAGCAGGAGGCCCGCAAAAACGGCTACGTCACCACGCTTTCCGGGCGTCGCCGTCCGCTGCCGGACATGCTTTCCCAGAGCGGTCAGGCCCGGGCGCTCGCGGAGCGGCAGGCCGTGAACACGCTCATTCAGGGCTCGGCCGCCGACCTCATCAAGCTGGCCATGCTCTCCGTGTACAACGACGGGGAACTGCGCCGCATGAAGGCGAGAATGCTCCTTCAGATTCACGACGAACTCATTGTGGAAGCGCCGGAGGAAAACGCCGAAGCCGCGGCTTCGCGGCTGGCCTCGCTCATGACCGACACCTCGGCCTGGGGGCTGGAACTGCATGTGCCGCTGGTGGCGGATGCGGGCGTCGGCCGCAACTGGGGCGAGGCGCACTAGCCCGGCCGCCTTTCCGGCAGGGCAAGGGCGCAGGGGGCGGCTAAAGGCCGCCGGACATGTTTTTTGCCGCGGCTGTTCCGGCCGCGGCGGATGGTATGGGCTTCGGCCCGGCAACTTGTGAGAATCTCATGGCACTTCTTTCCATTCAGGACGCCAGCCTTACGCTGGGCAACAGACAGCTTCTGGATCATACCGAAATATTCGTGGAGCAGGGCGACAGGCTCTGCATCGTGGGCCGCAACGGCGTGGGCAAGTCGTCGCTTTTGTCGGTGCTGGCCGGACGCCTTCCCTTGGACGCCGGAGAGCGTCACGAGGAACCGGGACTGCGCATAGGCTATGTGCAGCAGGCCGTGCCCGATCACTGGAAGGGCTCGGTGTTCAGCGTGACGGCCGACGCGCTCGGCAAGGAGGGGCATCTGCTGGCCGCGGCGCACCTCATCGCCTCGGACAGGCGCGATCTTCTGCCGCCCGATCTGGCCCGCGAGGCTGATCTCGTCATGGAACACGGCGAGGTGTGGGAGCGGCACGGCGAAGTGCTCGGCGTCATCAACAGCCTTGCGCTGGATCCGGAGGCGGACTTTTCCACGCTTTCGGGCGGAACGCGCCGCCGCGTGGCGCTCGCCCGGGCGCTCATCGCCTCGGACGTGCTGCTTCTCGACGAGCCCACCAACCATCTGGACATCAGCACCATCAGCTGGCTGGAAGAGTATCTGGCCCGGCAGTCGCGCACGCTGGTGTTCATCAGCCACGACCGCGCCTTCGTGCGGCGTCTCGCCACGCGCATGGCGGAGCTCGACCGCGCCAAGATCTACTGCTACGACTGCGGATTCGATACCTACCTTGAGCGCCGCGAGGAGCGTCTGCACGCGGAAGACATGCAGAACGCCGCCTTCGACAAGAAGCTCGCGCAGGAGGAAGTGTGGATACGGCAGGGCATCAAGGCGCGGCGCACCCGCAACATGGGGCGCGTGCGCGAGCTCATGAAGATGCGCGAGGAGCGCGCCGCCCGCCGGGAAAGAATGGGCACGGCCACGCTCAACGTGCAGGAGGCGGAAAAGTCGGGAAAGCTGGTGGCCGAGATGAAGAACGTGTCCTTTGTCTGGCCGGACGGCTACAAGGTGTTTGAAGACGCGAACGTCATCATTCAGCGCGGCGAAAAGGTAGGCCTCATCGGCGACAACGGCGTGGGCAAGACCACGTTTCTGCGCGTGCTGCTCGGGGAGCTTGCGCCCACTTCCGGCACGGTGCGCCTCGGCACGGGACTGCAGATTGCCTATTTCGATCAGCTCCGCGACTCGCTGGACGACGAGAAGAGCGTGATGGACAACGTGGCCGAGGGCAACGACAGAGTGACCATCAACGGCGAACCGCGTCACGTGGCGAGCTATCTTCAGGATTTTCTCTTTGATTCCAGCCGTCTGAGAACGCCGGTGGGCCTTCTTTCCGGCGGCGAACGCAACCGTCTGCTGCTTGCCAAGCTCTTCACTCGGCCTTCCAACCTGCTGGTGCTCGACGAACCCACCAACGATCTCGACGCGGAAACGCTGGAACTTCTGGAAGAAATGCTGGCCTCCTACAAGGGAACGGTCATCGTGGTGAGCCACGACCGCGCCTTCCTTGATGAGCTGGTGACCAGCACCATTGCGCTGGAAGGCGACGGCAAGGTGCGCGAATACGTGGGCGGCTACACCGACTGGCTGCGCCAGCGTCAGAAGCCGGAGGAGAAGAAGGTTTCCTCGTCCAAGGAAACGTGGAAGGAAAACGCGCCGAAGAAGCGTCGTCTTTCCTACAAGGAACAGCGCGAACAGGAAGCTCTGCTCAAGGAGCAGGCGGAAATGCCCGCCAGACTCGACGCGCTGGAAAAGGAACAGAAGGCGCTGGAAGAAGCGCTGGCCGATCCCGATCTGTTCAGCCGCGATCCCGACGCCTTCAACGCCAAGATTGCCCGCCTGCCGCAGGTGGAGGAAGAGCAGCTCGCGCTGCTTGAGCGAAGCGACGAAATAGAGGCAAGGCTCAGGGAACTGGAAATCTGACGCCGGAATTTCGCCGGAACATGTGCCCGCGTTGTCGTTCGACGCGGGCTTTTTTTTCAGTTTTTTCGCCGCTGAACCCCGTGGAGGAAGACTGGCGGAGAAGGGCCTGTTGCCGTATCATGAGGACAGGGCAAGCCGTTCCGGGAGCATCGGAAGAGCGCGGCAGAGCGGGGCGCGTGCTGGGAGCGCGCCCGATTGGATGTCGGCAGACGTGTCGCGCCGCGTGCTTGCGGCGCTGCCGCAGAAGGCCCGGAACGTCCGCCTTCGGCAGAAAATCATGCCGCACGGCGACGGCGGCATTCCCCGCTGATCAGGGAGGTCGTTATGTGGAAAAAGGTTGTTCAACTGTTGGGAGTCGTTATGATGATTGCTTCAGGCAACGCGTCCGCGCAGACCGGGGACATTCCGTTTCATGAACTTTCCGTGGGCAATGTGAACGTCAGAGTCGTGTCTCTGGTGCAGAAGGACTTGAACGCGTCCATTCTGCTGCCGGGCACGGCGCAGCAGAAAAAGGCCGTGGCCGACGCCTACCCCGACGGCGCGATTCACAACGTGCTCAACGTGCTGCTTCTGCGCGCGCCCGGCGTGGCGGCGCTGGTGGATACGGGCTTCGACTGGACGGACGCCCAGATGGACGCGGCGCTGCGCGGAGCCGGACTTGAGAGAAAGGACGTGACGCACGTCATCGTCAGCCATGCGCACGGCGATCATGTGGGCGGACTCGTGAAGGACGGCAGGGCCGCGTTCCCGTCGGCCGTGGTGCTGTTCCCTGAGCGGGAGCTTTCGTACTGGACCGGTGAGGCGAACCGCCAGGCGGCCAAGGGCGGCGCGGTGAAGATTTTCGAGAACGTGGCGAACATTGTTGCCGCGTACAAGGGCCGCGTGGCCACGTTTGAAGCCGGAGAGAGCGTGTGCGCGCAGCTGCCCGGCGTTCTGGCCGTGGACGAGGCCGGGCACACTCCCGGACACGTGGGCATCATGGTTTCCGGGGAAGACCGCACCTTCCTGTTCTGGAGCGATCTTCTGCATGCCTTCGACGTGCAGGAAGCGAATCCTGCGGTTTCCACGAGCTTCGACATGGATCCCGCGGCCGCGGCCCGCGTGCGTGAAGACATGCTGAACCGCGCCCGCCGGGGCGGCTGGCTGGTGGTGGGCTCCCATGTGCCCTTCACCGAACCGCGCGTGCTGAAGTAGTCCGGAAACGATTTTTTGTTCCGCCCTGTTTTCAGGCCGACGCGGCGATGCGCCGGGCGTGAAGGCGGCGTCTGCGGATTGCGGGCGGGCGGATGTTCCGAAAAAAAAGCGGAGGAAGAACAACGGCGTTCTTCCTCCGCTTTCGCGTTCAGAAAGGGAAGACTACAGCTTGGCGGCGGTGATGAGATCGTCCACGGCGTCGCGCTTTTCCCAGGTGAATTCGGGAAGTTCGCGGCCGAAGTGACCGTAGCAGGAAGTCTTGCTGTAGATGGGGCGTTTCAGGTCGAGGCGCTTGCAGATGAAGTAGGGGCGCAGATCGAACACTTCGCGCACGACCTTCGTGAGCTGTTCGTCGGGCAGCTTGCCGGTGTCGAAGGTGTGAACCAGCACGGACACGGGTTCGGCCACGCCGATGCAGTAAGCAATCTGCACTTCGCAGCGGTCGGCCAGACCGGCGGCCACGATGTTCTTGGCCACGTAGCGGGCCATGTACGCGCCGGAGCGGTCCACCTTGGAGGGGTCCTTGCCGGAGAACGCGCCGCCGCCGTGGTTGCCCATGCCGCCGTAGGTGTCCTGAATGATCTTGCGGCCGGTGAGGCCGCAGTCGCCCATGGGGCCGCCGATGACGAAGCGTCCCGTGGTGTTGATGAAGATTTCGCAGTCCTTTTCGTCGAAGTAGCCGGTGGGCTCAAGAATGGGACGAATGACTTCCTTCTTCACGGCTTCCACGATGTCGTCGTGGCTCACCTTGGGGGAGTGCTGCGTGGACACCACCACATTGTTGATGCGCACGGGCTTGCCGTCCACGTATTCAAAGGAAACCTGCGTCTTGCCGTCGGGGCGGAAGAAATCGACGATGCCGTTCTTGCGCACGCGGGAGAGCTGGAGCGAGAGCTGATGCGCCCAGTAGATGGGAGCAGGCATGAGCGTGTCGGTTTCGTTGGAGGCGAAGCCGAACATCATGCCC
>NZ_DBMAHT010000114.1:0-6302 GCF_057866825.1 Mailhella sp. | reverse complement strand
TATGAAGGACGGGGCCCGGGGGGCGCGTCAAAGGAAATCGGTGATGAGGTCAAAAGGCGGAGGAGCCTTGTGGACCTGGAAGAGTGTATCAGATGCGCCGCAGAGAAAGGGAAGCGACTTCGCTTGAGACTAAAACGTAAGGGGGATGGAAGGTGACGGTCGGAATGCGTGGCCGCGAAAGATAAAGTTCGCTCTCCGGGGAAGGATCGTTCGGATCAGAGCATTACATGCCGGAGCCTTGCCGCATATCCCCAGCGTCTCCCCAGCGGCGCAAACAGCTGTAAAAAGACGCAGAGGCTTTTGCGTAAAATAACAGGAAAAATAATACGTTGCAATGAAAGACAGCAAAATGGAACTTTCCACCCTTCAAGTTTCACTAGGTCGGAGCGCCTTCTCTTTGTCTGCGGCATTATCCTGATATTATTCCCTGTTTGTTCGCTTGCGCCGTCAAAAATATCTCCCCCATATCTCCCCGAAGCATGTCTGTTCCTGGCCTGTGCTTATCTCCCCGCAGAGGGAGATTCCGCCGGCTTCATCCCCCTCACGCTCCCCGAAGAAAAGGCTTCCGGCCAGAGTGTCATGGCCGGTGCGGCGGATTCCTGGGTCCTTTCCGGCTTCGGGCTTATGCGGGGGCTTGCCGAGCGCAAAGAGTGCCGGAAAATTTTTGAAAATAAATCCGAAATTTGGAAAGCCCGCGGCGGAGCTTCGGCCGTGGGCACGGCGGTCTGTGCGGTCGGTAGTGATGTCGTTGCCGGGGTAAAGGGAGCCGGAAGCGACGCTGAGACCTTCGGAGGCATGGAGGTGGCCGCATGAGTGACCACCGAAACGACATGCCGAAAACTCCCCAGGAACCGCAGTCCCCGAAGGAGTGGCTGAAGGGCGAGATCATCCGGGCGGAAGTGCAGCACAAGGCCGAGGAAGAGGCGGCCAATCTGGCCAGACTGAAGGCGGAAGCGGAGGCCGGGAAGACCTCCTCCGGGCAGCGCCGTGGAGACAAGGATGCCGAGACCAGGCAGCGCTTTGTGGAAGACTGCGCGGAGGCCGGACAGAAGGGCTCCGGCATTCTCTTCAATGCGCTTTGCCGCGGTCAGCTCATCTTCGTTCCCGAGTGGGACAGCTGGCTGGAGTGGAAAGGGCAGTTCTGGTCCAGAATATGGCCGTTCGAGGCGGCGTCCCGTGTGGAGAACGTGGCCCAGGCCTATCTGGAAGGCGCGGAACGGCTCAGGGGCATGGCTGCATCGGCACGGGCGGAAGACGATCAGGAACAGGCCAAGCAACTGGATGCCCGCGGGCGCAGGCTCAGGCAGGCGGCCGACAAGCTCCACCAGAAGCAGGGCATCAATGCCTGTCTGGAGTTGTCCCTTTCCCATGAGAGCCGTTTGACGGTTCCCGGCGTGCGTCTGGACGCGGACAACTTTGCCATTGTGGCGAAGAACGGCGTGGTGGACATGCGTTCCGGCATGCTGCGGCCCGGCAGGCCGGAAGACTATTTTTCCCGCCACTGCACCGTGGAATGGCAAGGCATGGATGCTCCTTGCCCGAAGTGGGAGCAGATGCTGTTCGAGATTTTCGGAGAAGATCCCGACGTCCTGCACTACATGCACAAGCTTCTGGGCATGGCGCTGTGCGGGGAGATATCGGAAAAGATTTTCGTGGTTCTGCTGGGCGCGGAAGGCGACTCCGGCAAGACGACCATTTTTGAAATCCTGTACGAGATTCTTACCGGCGGCGACGGCACCAGCGAAACCGGTTATGCCGCGCCCATGCCGGTGGAGCTTCTGCTTGACCAGGGCACGCCGCAGAACCCGAATTCCCCCACGCCGGCCGTGCTGGAAATGAAGGGGCAGCGCATCATGTGGGCCTCGGAACCGGGAGAGAACCGGCGTTTCTCGGTGGACAAGATCAAGCTCATGAGCGGCGACGACTCCCTGGTGGGCCGTTCCCCCTATGACAAGGGCAATACCAAGTTCCGGCCGACTCATACGCTTTTTCTTTTGACCAACCACAAGATGCGCGCCGGAGACAACGATTCCGCCTTCTGGAAGCGCATCAAGCTGGTGGTGTGTCCGTTTTCCTTTGTGTCCGAGCCCGATCCGAACAATCCTTTGGAGAGGCCGGTCAACAAGAATCTCAAGCGGGAGATTCTTGCTGCGGAAGCTTCCGGCGTCCTGGCATGGCTTGTGCGGGGCTTCCAGCTTTACGAAATCGAGGGACTCATACCGCCCGAGAAGATACGCAGGGATACCGAAGCCTACCGCAGGGAGGAAAGCATAGTTCTGCAGTTTGCGGACGCATGCCTGGAAGCGGACCCCGAAGCGCCGCGTCTGGCGGCCGCGCATCTTTATGCGGTGTTCAAGGCGTGGTTCGAGGACAAGATGAGCCGCAAGGGCTGCCCCTCCATAACCACCTTCGGCAAGCTGGCCAAGCGTACCATTCGGAGCGAGAAGTCCGGCGGCCGTGTCTGGTATTACGGCTACCGCTTCAACGAGCAGGCCGAACACGACTACCCGAAAGAGGTGCAGGACCATGCTTAACTTGAAGCATTACTTGAACTCTGTGCCGGGGTATGACACTTCCATGATACTGCCAAGACACTACTGTCATGGTAAGTTTTTCAGGGAAAACGCATGGTTGGGGTATAAACATGACAGTATGACAGTTTTTCCCGTAAAAGTCCCTACGCGCGCGTGCATATATGCGCGCGCATATACATACTGTCATACTATCATATTTTTAAAGAAAAAAGGTAATAACTATCATAAAAGAATAGACTTTTCAGCCATGACAGTTTCGGAGAAAAGTATCATGGAACTGTCATGGCACCATCATGGTGTCATGGCCGAGGCTCTGGCGGCGGCTTTTCTGCATATCATCATGGCATGCCTGATTGCCTGGCGGATGTGGGGAGGTGCGGCATGCTGACCGTTACCGACCTGTACACGGCGCGGGGCCTTGCGCTGAAGAGCAAGGGCCGCAACAGCCGCGGCACGGAGTTTGCCGGGCCGTGTCCTCTCTGCGGCGGCAGAGACCGTTTTCTCGTATGGCCCGAGCAGAACGACGGCCGGGGCTCCTACAGCTGCCGTCAGTGCGGCATCAGCGGCGATGTCATCCAGTGGCTCATGGATGTGGAAGGCATGACCTTCCGGCAGGCGGCGCAGGCCGCCGGCAGGGCGTGGGAGAATCGCCCGGTGAAAAGTGCGCCTCAGGAGCCGCAGAAGCGTGAAAAGACTCCCGCGCGACTCGATGCTCAGGCAATACCGGAACCGGCGCGTAACGCCGCCCTGTGGCGCGCGGAAGCCGCGCATTTTATCGAATCCCGGCACCAGGCGCTCTGGGCGCAGACGAAGGCCCGGCAGTACCTGGCGGCGCGCGGACTGGATGAAGTCGCCGTGCGGGAATACCGGCTCGGCTGGCAGGGCGGAGAAAACGGCCGCGCGCACATCATGCGCCTGCGCAAAAACTGGGGCCTGCCGGAAGAAGCGCCGCGCGAACCCGGCGGCCGTGTGCGCCGGGCCATGTGGATTCCCCGCGGCATAGTGATTCCCTGCCTTGCGGCCGACGGCTGCGTAGAGCGCATCCGTATCCGCCGCCCGGATGCCGACAGAAAAGCAACGCTCCCGAACCTGAAATACTACGTCATGCCCGGCAGCGGCGGCGCGCCGCTTTTCCTGCCCATGAAGCCGGGAACCTTCCGCAGAACTCCGGCCTGCGTGGTGGTGGAGGCCGAGCTCGACGCCATGCTGGTGCATCGGGCCGCCGGGCATTTCTGCTCCGTGCTGGCCGTGGGAACGGCCCACCTTCGGCACCTGCCCGCCGGACTCATGGAAGAGCTGAAACGGCTGCCCGTCATTCTTGTGGCCATGGATGTGGACGCCAACGGTGCGGGTGGCCGCGGCTGGGAGCTGTGGCGGGAGACCTTTCCGCAGGCGGTGCGCTGGCCGTGCATACACGGCAAGGATCCGGGCGAGATGTTCCAGGCGGCGGTGCCGGGGCACGGCCATGACGATGTTCGGGACTGGGTGCTGGCGGGGCTTCCCCCTCTGTACGCCGCGGCCGCCGTGCGTGGGAAAAGTGAGGAACCCCGGCCGGAGCAGCCTGCCCCGGCTCCCGAAGATCCGCCCGTACGCCCGGAGCCGTCCTTCCCCACGCATCCGGTGTGGGATTTGAACGGCTACTACATGGGCGCCGATCTGGTGCGCGAGTGCCTGCGGGCCAACGGTCTCACGCTGGTTCCCGCAGGCGGCGACGTGAGAGTGCGCGGAGATAGGCAGCTCCCGGACAGGGAATATGTGAAGCTGCTGCCGTTCCTCCGGCGGCATCGGGAATACATCGACGAGATAGCGGCGGGAATGGGGGTGAACAATGTTTAAGCCGAGAGACCGTAAGGGGAAGAGAAACGGGGAGCACGACCCGCGTTTTCATGTGGCCAAGGATGCCCTGTACCTGCACAAGTGCCACGACTGCGACAGAAAGACCACGGATTACCGCTGTCCGTCCTGCCTCAGAAAATGGCGTTTGAAGCACGGTGTGAATCTGAACGCCGTTGACGAGGAGGGATTATGAGCCAGACGGCAACAACGTTCCGCACGGCGGCCGATGCCGTGGAATGGCTGAAAATGCAGGGCTACAAGATCAGCGCTCCGCAGTTCTCCCGGCATTTTCATGCCGGAAAGATTGCCCGCGACGGCGACGGATTTTTTACGGCGGCGGCGCTTCTGGGCTATGCCGCGGCACAGCTTCAGCCCGTGGCCCGCATCGACGATGCGGAGAGCCGGAGCGTGGCGCTCGGCAAGATGAGTGCGGATTCGGAGCTCAAAACCGTGCGGGCCGCCCGTGAACGCCTGAAGCTGGAAAAGGAGCAGGGCAAGCTCATGAGCGTGGAGGTTCACGAGCAGGACCTTGCCGCCCGTGCGGTGTTCTTCAAGTCGGAAGTGCAAAGCTTCATTCACCGCAAGGCCGGGGAGATCATTGCGCTTGTGGGCGGGCGGGAAGAATCCGTGCCCGAGCTTGTCGCGTGGTGGGAAGAAGCCACGGCGGACTGGTTCGACGCCTGGAGCGATGAGCAGGAATTCGTGACGCAGGACGGCGACGCCGCCGAAGACGTGGAGGCCGACGATGAAACTCTCGCTGACTGAGACGGAGCGGCGCATATTCCGCAAGCGTGAGGTTCCGCCGGTGTCGCGCTGGGCGGCGCAGCATCTCATTGTGCCGGACGGCCCCTATGCCGGCGCACGGTACCGGCGCGACGTGAACCCGTACCTGGCGGGCATCATGGATGCCTTTTCCGAGCGCAGCGTGGAGGAAGTGGTGGTCTGCGGCGCTCCGCAGACGGGCAAGACGCTGTGCCTGTACGCCTGCCTGTGCTGGTGCATCGACTACCGACCGGCGCCGCGTATGCTGGCCATGCCGGACGACGAAACACTGGCCCGCGTGGTGGAAGCAAAGTTGAAGCCCATGTTCCGTAAAACGCGGCCCGTGCGCGAGCTTCTCGGCAAGAGCAAGGGCGGCCGCACGGGCTTTGCCGACGGCACGGCCCTGTACCTGTCCAGCGCGGCCAGCGCCAGCCAGCGCGCGTCCATTTCCGTGCAGGATCTGTTTCTGGACGAGGAAGCCCTGTTCCGTGCGTTTGCGGGCCACGGCGACCCGGTGACGGACTTTCGGGAAAGAACGCGCTCCTACCCCTACACGCACAAGATCATGCGCATCAGCAAGCCCGTGGGCGACGAAACGACCACGATATGGGCCGACCTTGCCGCCATGGACGAGGTGCGCCGCTACCGGGTGGTGTGCCCGGCCTGCGGGACGGAACAGGTGATGCAGCCGGAGAACATCATTTCCGAGCACGGCGTGAAGGACCCCGTGCGGGTGCGGCGCGAAAAGCTGGGGCGCTACCGCTGCCCGCACTGCGCCTATCACTGGACGGACTACGCCCGCGATCAGGCCGTGGCGCGCGGCCGCTGGGAGGCGGACAACCCGCTTCCGTCTCCCCACCGCGTGGGCTTTCACCTTCCGGCCTACCTTTCCGCCGCCGTGTCCCTTTCCGAGATACGGGCGGCGCAGCTGGAACTGGAAAAAACGGACGATGCCGACGCCCATCAGGCCTACGCCAATGGCATGCTGGCCATGCCGTACACGCCGGTCATCGCCAAAACCAGCGAGGCGGAAGTGCTGGAACTGGTGGACCGTGAGCTTGCGTCCTGCACGGTGCCTGCCGGCTATCGGGCCGTCACGCTCGGCATAGACATGCAGAAGGTCGGCTTCTGGTACATGGCCGTTGCCTGGACCGGCAGACTGGACGGTGC
>NZ_DBMAHT010000113.1:0-6402 GCF_057866825.1 Mailhella sp. | reverse complement strand
AGTTGGGGAGGAACTGGCGACGGCGGAGGGAAAATGCGCCGGGGAAAGCAGGCGAGGGAGCAGAGGGAAGAGGGGGTGGAGGGAAGCCGCACCTTGAGAAGTCTTTCCGTTTGCGGGCGGGGAGACCACGGGACGCGGATGCATCGGACAGCCTGCGGGGATGTCGGCAAAAGAGAAAACATCGAAACGAAAGAGGGCGGCGCACGGAACGCAAAGACCTGCGTCAAGGGGAAGCGGATGAAGGAAAATCCAGAGACAGACGCTCCGCGACACATCCCTTGCCGCACGTTCCTTCCGCGCCCGTCCCCCAAAAATAAAAGTTTTAGGAAGGGGAATAGGGGTGCGGGGAAAGGGAGACACCCTTTTGAAAAAGGGCTGTCCCCCTTTCCCCGCAAACTTTTCCATCTCTTTTTCTTCCTCTGCCTGTCGGCGGAGGAATGCGCGAAACCGCGGAGCGAAGCAGAGAGCGCCGGAGCTCGGCGGAAAACGACGAGCGGGGGAATTTCCGAAGCCGGAATTTCAGTGGACAGAGGGAGAAAATCCTGACTAGTCAGGTACGGAGAGGGCGGCGCACGGAACGCAAAGACCTGCGTCAAGGGGAAGCGGATGAAGGAAAATCCAGAGACAGACGCACCGCGGCGCATCCCTGCCGCACCTTTTTTCCGTGCCCGTCCCCAAAATAAAAGTTTTAGGAAGGGGGATGAGGGCGCGGGGGAAGGGGGACAGCCCTTTTTCAAAAGGGTGTCACCCTTCCCCCGCCATCTCTTCCTTCTCTCTCCCTCTCCCTACTTTCCTTCCAGTTTGGCGAGGGCGTCCATGAGGGCGTCGATATCGGCGGGGGCGGGGGTGGAGGGGAGGCCGGCGAGCATGCCGAGGCCTTCCATGGCGTCGTGGAAGGCTTCGGGGGTCATGCTGGTGACGGCGGCGGTATGGATCATGGCGTTGACGGAGAGCACCTGGAACACGGCGTGGCGCAGGGCGGCGTTATCGGCGTTGATGTCGAGCACGACGAGGGTGGGCCGGTGCCGGTTCAAGGTGCTGAGGGCGTCGTCCATGCAGCAGGCGAGGCTCAGGACGGCGCCGTGTTTTTCAAACTGCGGCCGGAGGCTCTGCCAGAGTTCGGCGCGGGGCGAGACGACGAGGATATCCATGGTGCAGGGCATCAATGGGCGTGTCCGCCGCCGCAGGTGAATTCGAGGCTGAAGGGCTGGAGCTGTCCGGCGATGTAGGCGTTGACGGCGCTGCCCACGGTGAGCTGATTGCCGGCAAAGAACACCTGCACGCCCACCTGCTGGAAGCCCATGAGCGGGCGCATGCCCATACCGCCGGCGAGCAGCACGTTGACGTTGTGCGAGGCGAGGTGCTGCACGGGAGCGAGGCAGCCGCCCTGCTGATGAGGCACATTTTCCAGCGTGGAGACGGACTTGATCTTGTTGTCCTCGATTTCCACGATGGTGTAGATGTCGCAATGGCCGAAGTGCATGCCCATCTGGGCGTCGAGTCCGCCGGGCATGACGGAAGGAACGGCAACAACAGTGCTCATGTAAGACTCCTGAAAACGGTCGTAGAGGCGCCTTTCAGCGGCGCACGTTCAGCTTCTGAAGGGCCGACCACATGTCCTTCAGTCTGTTTCCCACAGGATTGTCGAATTCCGTGAGCGCCTTGCGGGCCACCATGGCCCGCGTGACCACGGGATCGAAGGGGAGGCGTCCGAGAAGGACGTCGCCGCGTTGTTCGCATTCTCTGGCGATGGCGTCGGCCTCTTCCGGATTGAGGTCCGCCTTGTTGATGATCACGGCCACCGGCACGCGGAAATGACGGCACAGATCCGCCACGCGCAGAAAGTCGTGACGTCCGGAGGGAGTGGGTTCCACCACGCCCACGGCCAGACTTGCGCCCGACAGCGAGGATATGACCGGACATCCCACGCCGGGCGAGCCGTCGCAGAGAATGGTGTCCAGGTTCTGTTCGCGGGCGAGGGCGCGGGCTTCGGCCTTGAGCAGGCTCACGAGCTTGCCGGAGTTCTCCTGACCGGGGAAGAGCAGCGCGTGAACCATGGGCCCGAAGCGGGTGTCGCTTTTGTACCAGTCGCCGCAGTGGGGCTCTTCCAGATCAATGGCCTTGGCCGGGCACAGATGCGCGCACACGCCGCAGCCTTCGCAGCGCAGCGGATCGACGGCGTAGCCGTCCTTGCGCAGAGAAATGGCGTCGAAGGCGCACAGACCGGCGCATTTGCCGCAGGCAAGGCAGGCGTCGCGCCGGATGACGGCCTTGTGCCCGGAGACGAAGGCATGGGTTTCCCGCGGCGTGGGATCAAGCAGAATGTGCAGATCGGGAGCATCCACGTCCAGATCGCAGATCACCTTGTTTTCAGCCAGATGCGCAAAGGCTGCGCTCACGGTGGTTTTTCCGGTGCCGCCCTTGCCGCTGATGACGACGATTTCACGCATGATGCGCCTCCCGGGCCCGCTTCGCGCCGAATTCGACAAGCGCGTCCCTCAAATGTTCAAAGCGTTCGCGCCAGGCGGGGGAGAGCTCCGCCAGCAGACGGCCCGACGCGTACTGTTCGGCGGCTTCGCGTTCAAAGGGAAGCTCGGCAAGCACGGGCACGTCGTGTTCGCGGCAGTAGGCGCGCACGGCCTCGTCGCCCTCGGCGTTGCCGTCCGCTCCGGCCCGGTTGATCACCGCCGCCACGGGCAGCTCCATGGGCAGAAACGCCTGATGCGCCAGCTTGAAATCGTGAAAGCCGAACGGCGTGGGATCCGCCACCAGCAGAATCACGTCGGCCTCGCGGGCCACGGTCACGGCCGGACAGCTCACCCCGGGAGGCGAGTCGATGAGGGCGTCGGCGGAACGTTCTTCGAGCATGGCGGAGAGCCGGCGCAGCTCCTGACGCAGCAGCGGCGGCGTCATGGATTCCCCGATGCGCGTGCGGCCCGCAAGATATCTCACCGAACCGTTCAGCACGTCGCCGCTCTCAAGCACGCCGAGCTCGCGCTTTCCGTGAACGAGCGCGCCCGAAGGACACACGGCAAAGCATCCGCCGCATCCGTGGCACATGTCGGGAAAAAGCGTGATCCGCCCCGCAAACGACGCAATGGCCTTGTACGTGCAGATGTTCCGGCACTTCTCGCAGTGAATGCACTTTTCCGGATCCATGTTCGGCACGTCGAGATATGCCGTCGTCGTTTCCGTCATCCGCGGCGGAAGAAAAAGATGCAGATTCGGCGCCTCGGCGTCGGTGTCCACGGCCACGAGCGGCCCGCGCCACACGTCGGCAAGCGAGGCCGTCACGCAGGTCTTTCCCGCGCCGCCCTTGCCGCTGGCTATGACTACCCGCATGTTTCCTCCGCTACTTGTTCGAGGCTTCGGCAAAGGGAAGAGAGCCGCTTTCAAAGCGTTCCACCGCCTCGCGCACGCTCACGTTTTCCACGTCCTGACAAATCTTGATGCCCGCCGCCTTCAGCGCTTCAAAGGCCTTGGGCCCCACATAGCCGCTGATCACCACGTCCACGCCCGCGCGCGCCATGCGCTCGGCCGTCTCTATGCCCGCGCCCATGCTCATGGTCTGCGAGGCTCCGTTGTCGATGTATTCCACGCTCTTCTCCGGAAGCGTGACCACAACAAATCCGCCGGCCCGGCCGAAACGCGGATCTACCATGTCGTCAAGCGTGGGCCCTTCACTCGAAACTGCAATCTTCTGCATGGTGTGCTCCTTGTGCCCGGAACAGAAATCGGAAACCACGGCGTACGTGCCGCCTTCAATGCGCAACGCCATTCCCTGCGTGAGCGCCAGCGCTACCGTGCGCCGCGCCGACGCCAGCGTTCGCCCGAACGTGTGACGCGATACCCGCATGTGCTGCGACGCTTCCTGCGCCGTGAGCCCCTCCGCATCCGCCAGACGCAACGCCTCCAGCTCGTCCACGCTCAAACACGCTTCCTGAAGCTCGCGCAGCGGTATCCCGCGCGGCTTGAAATACGTCACCGATGGCGCAGAACTTACATATCGACATTGTCTGGGACGCGGCATCTTCCTTCCGAACCTGAAAATCAATGTTTGTTTTGCACAAATGAGCATAACCAGAAAATTCCCCGCGTCAACCCCTCCGTAATGCGGAAAGGCAGAAAAGGCAGGAAAGACAGGAAAGGCAGGAAAGGCATGCGGGGGAAATAATTCCCCCCGCGCCCCCCTGATTCTGCCTCGCAGCTAACGCTGCTTCGGCAGGACAGGGTGAACGGGAAGATTATGGCCGAGGCAAAGGGCGAGGGCGGGAGGTCGGAAAGGCTGGGACTGCGAGGGATGGCGTGCTTGGCAGGCGATGTTCGGTCTGCGGACTCAGTGCAGGTGTGTCCTTTCGGACCCACCTGCGGTGGCCGACTCCTGTCCGGCCTGCGCCGGACAGTCGTGAGTAAGGAAGGGATTTCCAGATGCTTGGGGAGAACACCAAGTGCCGCGAAAGTGAACCGGAAAGAGTTCTCTCAACGCTCTGGGGCCCGCGACCTGTCTTCAGACGGTCGCGCCGACGGCAGGCAAGTAGCCGGAATTCACTTCCGGCGTTAAACGCAGCCGCCGTCGTGCAAGTTCCGCATCTCGTACAGCGTGTCTTGCGCAAACGGGACGTGGCGGATGCCGAGCGCTCGCATGCTGCGCCCGCCTGCGGTGGCCGACTCCTGTCCGGCCTTCGCAGGACAGTCGTGAGTAAGGAAGGGCTTTCCAGATATTTTTTTTGGGGAAAATCCCGTGGGCAACACGCCGCCGAACATGTCCACATTGATAGAATTTCCAGATGTTGGGGAAGGGGAGGAATGTGAACGGCAGGGGAAGACGACGGGGAAGCTTCACCGTTCACCCAAAAGGCTGCGGGACGTGCCCGACAGGGTTCGTCCCGCAAATTATGGGGGTCGGGGGAGATTATCTCCCCCGATGCCTTTTCTGCCTTTTGTCTTTTCTGCCTTTTCTGTCTTTACTGTGTTTTGGTGATTTGTGCAGAGCTGGATTATTCGGGATTTTCTGGGGTTCGAAGTTTGCTGTCCGGGGGCGAAGCGGAGGCGTTTGGGGCGTTATGGCCGCATTCGGTGAGGCAGGGATGGGGATGTCTAATGTCGACAATTTATGACTTTGAGAAAAAAGTCAGGAAATGAGGGAAGTTGGGAGAAATTCTCACGGATGGAGGCGTAAGCGGAGGGAAAAGGAGAACAAAAAAGAAATGTGCGGGGGATTTTTCTTGAGGGGGAGGCAGGATCGGAGGGCGGAAGGAAACGAAGGAAAAACATGAAAAATGGAGAAAAATTGAGAAAATCTGAGAAAAATAAAAGGCAAGTTGTGGAAGAAAAAGTGGAAAACTTTGTGGAATTTTTTTGTTATCGGAGAAATTTCAAGTGTTATCAATGGATTAATATAAAAAGCCCAATAATGGAGGAGTTGAAAATTTTTTCAACTATGATAATGATTTATTAGTTCGAGACGTTGTGAAAAACGCACTTGCGGCATAGTGCGGATTTTTGATTCATGCCGATGGTATTTTCCTTTGCCCTTCTGTAAAGATTCTCTGTTATGAAAGAAATCTGGTCTTCTATACTTAACGAACTTCGCAGCAGACTCCCCGAGGGAAAGTTCAAGGTTTTTCTTGAGCCTCTCAAGGGTGATGTGGTCAAATTGTCGCGCACTGACCGTTCCGGCGGCCAGGGGCTTCTTATTGAACCTGTCGGAGCCTGCGAATGGGAAGTTCGCCTGACCGCCATGAATGATTTTATGGCGGCTCAGGTGCGCGACCAGTTTTCTCAGGCCATTGCGGAAGTGGCGTCTTCGCAGCTCGGCAGCCGCGTGAAGGTGACGGTGCGTGCGTCTTCGTCGCGCAAGAAGGCGGAGCTGCCGCGTCCGACGAGTCTTGAACAGCTGGCGGCTTCCATTCCGTCCACGGCGCCGACGGTGCTCATGGCCGACAAGCAGCTTGATCTGCCCATGCCGCTGCCTCGGGTGCGCACCTTCAATCCGGCCATGATGAAGGGGTGGAAGCACTCCTTTGAAGATTTTGTTGTCGGGCCGTGCAATCAGATAGCCTATGCGGCGGCGAGCAACATTCTGGAAGCGAGCGCTCCGGTGGACATGGTGTTTCTGTGTGCGGGAGCGGGGCTCGGCAAGACGCATCTCACCCAGGCGGTGGGGCGTGCGCTCAGTCTTGAGGCCGACAAGCGTCAGGTGCGCATGGAGTATCTCACGGCCGAGGAATTCACCTCGCAGTTCGTGCAGGCCATGAAGTACAAGACCATCGACCAGTTCAAGGAACGTTTCCGTCAGCTGGACATGCTGCTTCTGGAAGACGTGCATTTTCTGCGCGGCAAGGATCGCACGCAGGAAGAGCTGCTTTCCACGATTAAGAATCTTCAGGATCACGGCGGCCG
>NZ_DBMAHT010000112.1:2654-6556 GCF_057866825.1 Mailhella sp. | reverse complement strand
ATGACAACAAATGCCATGTTATTACGTATACATCAAGATTTTTTGGTTGAGCATAAGTTTCATCTTTTGGTTAGTCTGGATGGTACTGAAGTTGATGATTGTCATCGGGTGACAGTGAATGGTAAAAGTTCGTTTGCACAAGTTTTCGAGCAGATAAAGAATTTACAATTTTGTTATCCTGAGTACTTTAAAAAGTATGTAAGCTTTAACAGTGTAATTCATTCTAAAAGCAATATTGAAAGAATTGTGGATTTTTTTCGGACGGAATTTGATAAACAGACTTCTCTGTCTGAGTTGAATAATTCCAGTATCGCTCAAAAGGGGAAATATGCCGAAATGCGAAAAAGTGTTTTTCAAAGTATTGCTCTTTCTCCTCGTAGGAAGGAAATAGATCAGCAGTTGATGTATAATGCACCAGATATTTCTACAGTGACTTATTTTTTGCATCATTTGTCGAATGAGGTGTTCAGAGATTATCGATCGATGTTTTATGGGAAAAGGAATTTTAAATTAAAATCTTTGTTGACATATCATACCACTGGCGGCACTCAGGCACATAGACGAAGCGTCCCCGGAAGAGTGCGGAGTGGAGCAGACCGTCTCCTTTTTCCCTGACATTGGAGCACTTGGCCACAAAGTCGGGAGTCACGGCCTCCTGTTTTTCCTGGGCTTGGCCTGGCGTTGGTCTTCGGCCACGGCTGCCTGGACGCGGGCTTCCATATCGGAGAGATCGCTCATGACGCAGCCCCCAGACCGGGAGCGTCAAAAGGCTCCGTCCCAAAATCCCAGGAACAAGAACCAAAAAATCCCGTACTCCACGAGGACGCCATTCGGCCCCTCGCAGGCCCCCCATGGAAGGACCTGTGGCGGCCGGCTGCGGCCATGATACTTTGAGCTGTTTTTCTGGAGAAAGAATGAAGGAGGAGGCGCGGCGGCGCATCTCTATGGCGGCGTTGCCGCCGAAGAAAAGGAAGCGCCAGCCGTTACGGGCGAAAAGGGAGATGAGAGCGCAAAGGCCTGTCGCAGAAGAGGCAGAGAGCTGAGAAAAGGGGGCTGGCGCGCTGCAGAAAGGCAGGTCAGAAACGTTGTCTGTGGCACGGATTGCGGGTGACAACTGGGTGACAGAAGCGGAAAAAGCTTCAGAAACGACGAAAGGGATACCTGCAAAAAGCAGATATCCCATTGATTTCGTTGGTGCGCCTAGCAGGATTCGAACCTGCGACCCACTGCTTAGAAGGCAGTTGCTCTATCCAGCTGAGCTATAAGCGCGCTCCTTGTGTTGTAGGTAAGGATTGCCTCGCGGTCAAGCAAAATTTTTGATTTACTTCTTGAACCACAGCTCGATGCGCTGGCGGAAGCAGAGGCTGAAGAAGCGGATGATAAATCCTGTCAGAAACGCCGTGATGACGGTGCCTTCCCGCAGACCGGCGATTCGTCCCAGGCAGGTCCAGCCGAGCAGGGCGGCGAGCACCACCAGCGACACGTCGTTGATGACCTTGAGATTGCTGAACGGCAGCTTGAGCCGATAGGCAAGCGCCAGCACGAAGCCTTCGCCGGGAATGACCATGGTGTTGCTGGTGATTTCCAGAGTGATGCCGAAGGCCATGACGGTGCAGCCGATAAGGGTCATGACGATGCGCAGCGGCCAGGTTTCAGGAATGAGCGTGTGGGTCAGCCACATGCCGAGGTCGATGAACATGCTGAAAATGAATACGCTGGGCAGCTGAAGAAACTGTCGAGGTCGGAAGGTCCGGCCGAGCAGGGGAATCTGGGCCAGCAGCATGAGCGTGTTGACGCAGAACGTGCCCGTGCCTATGGAGAAGCCGAAAATTTCGCCTACGACGTAGGGAACGCTGGAAATGGGAGTCGTGCCCAGCTGCGCGTTGGTGACCATGGCTATGCCGTTGCCCATGAAAAAAAGACTTAGCAGAAAGATTATCCAGCGCTTGCAGCGCTCCTTTGTGTGTGAAGTATTCATCCGTAATGCCGCTGAGAGAATTGTTGAAATAAATTAATATGATATTATTTTATTCAATACTGATTACAAACGCAAGCCGGTTCAAAAAGGAAGCCTGCCGAAAGGCAGGCTTGTCCGGCACGGAATGTTCATGCGCTAAGAATCGAGGGGAAAGCGCCTTGCAGAATGCGCGGCGTGCGGAACCTGCGTGATCGTCGATCGTTTGCGCCTCTGGAGAAATTTTGTTTTCGTCAGAAGTTCGGGTTGACCGCGGCTTTTCCGTCGCCGAGCATGGTGTGTACGTACTGCACGGTTCGTTCGTCCACCGGCACGATGGGAAAGCTGTTGCGGCATGAACCGCAGGTCACGGTCATGGGTTGTACGGGGGACACCAGCACCACTTCATTCTGGCAGTGCGGGCAGACATAGACAAAGAGCAGCGCCATGCTTTCGGGCTTTACCGGTTCGCTGTAGGTCATACCATTCTCCGTGAACGATTCCAGAAAAGCGGGCCGGACAAGGCGTCCGGCCCGGTATGTCAGACAAGCAGATTGTCGCCGGTCATTTCCGCCGGGACGGGCACGCCCCAGAGCGTGAGCAGCGTGGGCATGATGTCGCCGAGCTTGCCGTTTTTGACGGGATGAGTCTTGCCGTCCTCCAGAATGAGAAGCGGCGTCTGATTCAGGGTGTGGGCCGTCTGCGGACGTCCTTCCTCGTCGATCATTTTTTCCACGTTGCCGTGATCGGCCGTGATGCACAGAATGCCGCCGCGGTCCATGACGGCCTTTTCGATGCGGGTCACGCAGGCGTCCACGGTTTCGCAGGCTTTGATGGCGGCTTCAAGCACGCCGGTATGGCCCACCATGTCGGGATTGGCAAGGTTGCACACCACGAAGTCGTACTTGCCGCTGTTCCAGGCCGCAATGAGCTTGTCGGTGACTTCTTCGGCGCTCATCTGGGGCTTGAGGTCGTAGGTGGCCACGTCGCGGGGAGATTCGACAAGAATGCGGTCTTCGTTTTCAAAGGGGGCTTCGCGCCCGCCGCTGAAAAAGTAGGTGACGTGGGCGTACTTTTCCGTTTCTGCGATGCGCAGCTGATGCAGGCCCATGTCGGCGACGATTTCTCCCATGGTCTTGTCGAGGTTGTGCTTGGAAAAAGCCACGGGCGCGGTGAGCGTGGCCTCGTAGGAGGTCATGGAGGCGACGGCCGCCATGTCGGGCATGACGCCGCGGTCGAAGCCGGTGAAGTCGGGATCCGTGAGGGCGCGCACCAGTTCGCGGCCGCGGTCGGCGCGGAAGTTGAAGCAGAAGACGCCGTCGCCGTCGCGGATGACGGATTCGGCGGGATCAATCAGGATGCGGGGCTTGACGAATTCGTCGGTTTCGCCTTCGGCGTAGGCGGCGCGCAGGGCTTCCTGCGCGTTCTCGACGCGCTGCCCCTGACCGTGAACCATCATGTTCCAGGCCTGTTCCACGCGTTCCCAGTGCTTGTCGCGATCCATCGCGTAGAAGCGGCCCACCATGTCGGCCAGACGCGCGCCCGTTTTTTCAAGCTCGGGCTGCAGGCGGGTTACATAGTCGATGCCGGAGCAGGGCGGGGTGTCGCGGCCGTCGAGAAAGGCGTGGACAAGCGCGGGCACGCCTTCGCGCTGCGCAAGTTCCAGAAGCGCGAACAGATGATTGATGTGACTGTGGACGCCGCCGTCGGAGAGCAGACCGCAGAAATGAATGCGGCCTCCACGGGCGCGGACGCGTTCGCACATGTCGAGCAGCACGGGATTGCGGAACAGTTCTCCGCTTTCCACGGCCATGTCGATGCGGGTCATGTCCTGATACACGATGCGGTCGGCGCCGATGTTCAGATGGCCCACTTCCGAGTTGCCGATGAATCCGGAGGGAAGCCCCACCTGACGGCCGGAAGCGTCCAGACGGCCCATGCCGGGCAT
>NZ_DBMAHT010000112.1:0-2644 GCF_057866825.1 Mailhella sp. | reverse complement strand
GCCAGACCGTAGCCGTCGAGAATGAGAAAAAGGGTAGGTTTCACTACGGGCATCAATTATTCTCCTTTCCTTCCGCTGCTGTGGCGGGCAGCGCTTCGGCGCCGGACCAGAGGGCCTCAAGATGGTACAGTTCCCTGACCGGCTCCTGAAAAATGTGGACGATGATGTCGTTGAGGTCCACGAGAACCCACTGTCCTTCCTGATAGCCTTCGGTGCGCAGGATCTCGAATTTTTCCTTCTTGCACATTTCCGAAAGACCGTCGGCGAGGCTGCGCGCGTGACGGGCGGAGGAGGCCGAGGCTATGATGACGATGTCGGCCAGCGGGTTGCCTTCGGGAAGCCGGAATACGGCCAGATCACGTGCCTTGTGTTCGGCCAGCCACTGCTGAATGACGGGGGCCTTTTCGGAGGCGGGAAGCGTGGAATATTTTTTTTCTTTGGTCATGGTATCCCTCAATGTGCTCGGTATAATCTATAGGAATGGGGCGTAAGCATACATCAATCGCAGTTGGAGCGCAAATGTGCCCGGGGGCTCTTTCCTTTTTCGGCCGGGCCCGGTATGCACACGGCAGAAGGAGCGAGTTATGGTTGATTTTCATATCGTGATTGCCCGGGGCGTTCCCGGGGCGGGGCTGGACGCCGCGTCGGCCCTGCGGTACGCCGCGCTGGCGGGGCTGCGCTTCGTGGTGCTGGTCATGCCGAGCGGCGGCGACAACTTTTCCGAGCTGGAGGCGCTGGCGGCCCAGGTGCGTCGGCTCAGTCTTTACGCAAACGTGGAGGCCCGAACGGGCGTAGAACTTCGTCACGTGCCTCCGGCGCTTCTTCCGACCGTGACGGCGGAGGCGAGAAAGGCCGGCGCGGAAATCGTGCTGGCCTACGGCGAGACGCTCGGCGATCAGGTGGAGATCGGAACCAATATGGCGGCCGTGGAGGCAGGGGTGGATATTCTGACGCATCCCGGGCTCATTGATGCCGAGACGGCGGCATTTGCCGCGGAGCGGGGCGTTGCACTGGAGTTCACCTCATCGCCGAAGCACGCGTTGACCAACGCGCACACCGCAGGCATGGCGCTGCGTTTCGGCTGTCCGCTGGTGCGGGGGAGCGGAGCTACCTGCGCGGCGGAGATGACGCCAAGGTCGTTCTGGATGCAGATCATCAAGGGGGCGGATGTGTTCGGACAGCAGAATGGAAAAAGTAATTTATTGGAATTGTTGGAAAAAAGTGAACAGGCGCTCGTGCGGAAATGCATGACGATCAAACATCGGTGAAGAAAAAAATTAAAAAAACGTCAGGAAACGCTTGACGGACATGGCTCATCCTGCTAATTACACACCTCGCCGAGAGACGAAATGCTCATGTAGCTCAGTTGGTAGAGCGCATCCTTGGTAAGGATGAGGTCATCAGTTCAATTCTGATCATGAGCTCCATTCTTCTCATGTTCGGTACCAGAGTCGGGATGTAGCGCAGTCTGGGAGCGCACTTGAATGGGGTTCAAGGGGTCGCTAGTTCAAATCTAGTCATCCCGACCAGAATTTCAGGGAGCTGTGATGTGAGTCACGGCTCCCTTTTCTGTTAAATTTTTTCCGCTCAGATCCCTTTTTCCGCCCCGCCGTCTTTTCGCGTGCCGCAGGCGACTCTCAGAGTCACCTCGTTCCTCGCTCCCGCGGGCGTATAGCTCCTTCCGCAGAAACACCGCAGGCAGTCCGAGAGTCAGACTCTCTCCCGCGGACGCGTCGTTCCTGGCTTGTCTTTTTCTGCGCTCTCTTGTTCGTCAGCCCCGGTGGCTGCGGAAAAGCCAGCCCCGTCTGCAAAAAAGGGGGGAGATGCGCCATGGAAAAATGTTTTGGGGAACTTTCCACGACGTCCGAAACACGCTCTCTGACCTTATCACTCGCCGAAAAGGCAATCTTCCATCCCGGTATAATCCACGGAAATATATGAACTTTTGTGACTGAAGTCTCGCCACGTCCGGAACTTTTCCCCCTTTCCTAACCTGATTTCTCCAACAGTCACGGCATGCCGAATAGCTCTCACCTGTCAGTATGTTCGCGCTGGTCCATGACATGCTAAAAACAATTTCCACGCCCTCTGGGATCGTATCGCTCAGAAATACCGGATACCAAGCCTTCCCCAAAAGGCGAACATAAAAATTGCCGAAGTCCGCGCCGTTTCCGGTGTCAAATCCTGCTGAAAAATACCCCTTCGGAAGACAACGGACTTTTCTATTTTCGACCGGCGCACCAACGTTTTCCGAGCTTTTCCCCTGCGGGAAACATTGTATTTTGCGAACGGATTGCGTATATTCTCCCCATCTTTCACGAGGTCGCATCATGACTGCATCTTTCCGTACCCTCCGCTTTTTGCTGCTTATTTTTGTCATTATTTTTCTCACCGTGGGCGGAGAAGCCCGGGCGCAGGAAAAAATATGGCGGGTCATTTACGTGGAAGGCGGCCCCTTCTCCAACTATCAGCAGACGCTCGCCCAGATGGCCCGCGGTCTGGAAAAGCTGGGACTCATCGACAACGGTCAGGTTGCCGTGCCGAAAAATACGGAATCGACCACCGAGATGTGGCTGTGGCTGGCCGACAACGCCCGGGGATGCATTCGCTTTCTCCGCGACGGGCACTACTCCGCCGACTGGGA
>NZ_DBMAHT010000111.1:0-6793 GCF_057866825.1 Mailhella sp. | reverse complement strand
AGCAGCATTCTCGGACAGAGCTTTTCCGACGACTCCATCGAGATGACCGTGCAGGGCATCCGCAACTTCATCGCGCAGGACGCCGACATGGTGGTCTGCATGGGCGGCATGTCCGTGGATCCCGACGACCGCACGCCCGCCGCCATCCGCGCGGCCGGCGGCAAGGTGGTCACCTACGGGGCTCCCACCTTCCCGGGAGCCATGTTCCTGCTGGCGTACATCGACAATATTCCGGTACTCGGGCTTCCCGGCTGCGTCATGTACCACAGGGCGAGCATTTTCGACCTTGTGGTGCCGCGTCTCCTGGCCGGGATTCCCGTCACCCGGGAAGACATCGTGGCTCTCGGCCACGGCGGTTTCTGCGCAGGCTGCGGCGAATGCCGCTATCCGAACTGCGCCTTCGGCAAAAACTGATCTTCCCGCATCGGCCCGTATTCGGGCGTTCCGCTTCCGCGGCCGCCCCTCCTCTGGATTCCTCTTAAAAGGAGCTGCCCATGTTCATCAAATCCCTTCTTGTCAACGGCGTCCGTCGTCAGGTGCTTGTCAATGCGGATGACTCGCTTGCCAACGTTCTGCGCGACCAGCTGCAGCTTACCAGCGTGAAGCTGGGCTGCGAAAAGGGTCACTGCGGCGCCTGCAGCGTCATCCTCAACGGCAAGCTCACGCGCACCTGCGTGCTGAAGATGAAACGCGTGCCCGATGATGCCGCCATCATCACGCTGGAAGGCATCGGAACGCCCGATCACCTGCATCCGCTTCAGGAAGCGTGGATTTTCCATGGCGCGGCCCAGTGCGGCTTCTGCACGCCCGGCTTCATCGTGGCTGCCTACGCCCTGCTGCTGGAAAATCCCTCGCCCACCAGAGAAGAAGTGCGCGACTGGTTCCAGAAGAACCGCAACGTCTGCCGCTGCACCGGCTACATTCCGATCATCAACGCCGTCATGGACGCCGCCGCCGTCATGCGCGGCGACAAGGACATTGAGGAAATCCGCTACAAGGAACCCGCCGAAGGTCATCACCTCGGCTCCACCAAGCCGCGTCCGAGCGCCGTGGCCAAGGTGACCGGCACCGCCGAATTCGGCGCCGACGCCGCCGTTCACATGCCCGCCAACACCCTGCATCTGGCGCTCGCTCAGGCCAAGGTTTCCCATGCCAACATCAAGGGCATCGACACCTCCGAAGCAGAAAAGATGCCCGGCGTGTTCCGCGTGCTCACCCACAAGGACGTCAAGGGCAAGAACCGCATCACCGGCCTCATCACCTTCCCCGACAACAAGGGCGACGGCTGGGATCGTCCCATCCTCAACGACACCAAGGTGTTCCAGTACGGCGACGCTCTCGCCATCGTGTGCGCCGACACCGAATGTCATGCCCGCGCGGCTGCCGAAAAGGTGAAGTTCGACCTTGAACTTCTGCCCGAATACATGGATGCGCCTTCCGCCATGGCTCCCGACGCCATCGAAATCCATCCCGGCACCCCGAACATCTACTACGAACCCCACATCGAAAAGGGTGAAGAAACCGCACCCTTCTTCGACGATCCCGAAAACGTCTGGGTGGAAGATAGCTTCTACACCCAGCGTCAGCCTCACCTCAACATCGAACCCGACGTCGGCTACGGCTACATCAACGACAAGGGTCAGGTGGTCATTCATTCCAAGTCCGTGGGTCTGCACCTGCACGCGCTCATGATCGCTCCCGGCCTCGGTCTGGAATTCCCCAAGGATCTGGTGCTCGTGCAGAACACCACCGGCGGCACCTTCGGCTACAAGTTCAGCCCCACCATGGAAGCGCTCATCGGCGTGGCCGTCATGGCCACCGGACGCCCCTGCCACCTGCGCTACAACTATGAACAGCAGCAGCAGTACACCGGCAAGCGCTCGCCCTTCTGGACCACCGTGCGCATGGCCGCCGACAAGAAGACCGGCAAGCTGAAGGCCATGGAAACCGACTGGACCTGCGACCACGGCCCCTATTCCGAATTCGGCGACCTGCTCACCCTGCGCGGCGCGCAGTTCATCGGCGCAGGCTACGGCATTCCGAACATCCGCGGCAACGGCCGCACCGTGGCCACCAACCACGCGTGGGGCGCGGCTTTCCGCGGCTACGGCGGCCCCGAAGCGGAATTCCCCTCCGAAGTGCTCATGGACGAACTGGCGGAAAAGCTGGGCATGGATCCCTTTGATCTGCGCTACGTCAACTGCTACCGCGAAGGCGACACCACGCCCACCGGTCAGAAGCCCGAAGTGCTGAGCCTGCCCGAAATGTTCGACAAGCTGCGTCCGCTCTACGAAGCGGCCAAGAAGCACGCCAAGGAAGCCTCCACCGACACCGTGAAGCGCGGCGTGGGCATCGCCCTTGCCGTGTACGGCGCGGGTCTCGACGGCCCCGACTCCTCCGAAGCCTGGGCGGAACTCAATCCCGACGGCACCGTGACCATCGGCTGCTCGTGGGAAGATCACGGTCAGGGCGCGGATTCCGGCGCGCAGTGCACCGCTCATGAAGCCCTGCGTCCTCTGGGCATCAAGGTGGACGACATCCGTCTCGTGCTCAACGACACCAGCAAGACCCCGAACTCCGGCCCCGCCGGCGGTTCCCGCTCGCAGGTGATGACCGGCAATGCCATCCGCGTGGCCTGCGAACAGCTCGTTGAAGCCATGCGCAAGCCCGAAGGCGGCTTCTACACCTATGAGGAAATGAAGGCCGAAGGCCGCGACGTGCATCAGGACGGCAAGTGGACCGCTCCCGTGAAGGGCTGCGGCGAAAACTGCCAGGGCGATCCCTTCGCCTGCTACATGTACGGTCTGTTCATGGCCGAAGTGGCCGTGGAACTCGCCACCGGCAAAACCAAGGTGGAGAAGATGACCATGGTCGCCGACATCGGCACCGTGGTGAACAAGCTCATCACCGACGGCCAGATCTGGGGCGGTCTCGCTCAGGGCATCGGCCTTGCGCTGTCCGAAGACTACGAAGACATCAAGAAGCACAGCACCATGCTCGGCGCCGGCATTCCCTATCCCAAGGACATCCCGGACAACATGCAGATCATCTACGTGCAGAGCAAGCGTCCCGACGGTCCGTTCGGCGCGTCCGGCACGGGTGAAATTCCGCTGTGCGGCCCGCATCCGGCCATCATCAACGCCATCTACAACGCCTGCGGCGTCCGCATCACGCACCTGCCCGCCTACCCCGAAAAGGTGCTGGCAGGACTGAAGGAAAAGGCCGCGAAGTAACCTGATCATCCGGGGTCGGAGAGCTTTTTCGGGCTTCTCCGGCCCCGCCCTTTTTCTGCCCGGAGCCGCTTCGGGCAGTCTTTTCTTTTTTCGAGGTATGCCGTGCTGGAACAAAGCCAACTTCACGCCGTCGAGGCCCGCTGCACGCAGGAAGCCGCGCCCCGCTGCCGCACAGCCTGTCCGCTGGACATGGATGTGCGCTCCTTTCTTGAATGCCTCGCCGCGGGCAAGGTGCGCGACGCCCGCAAACTTCTGGAGCGGCATCTGCCTCTGCCCGGCGTCATGACCGCCGTGTGCGATCATCCCTGCGAAAACGCCTGCCTGCGGCGCGATCTCGGCGGCGGCCTTGCCGTGTCCGCGCTGGAAAAGTTCTGCATGAGCGCTGTTTCCGCGCAGACAAAACCGCTCATCCGGCCTCCCAAGGGTCAAAAGATTGCCGTGCTCGGCGCGGGTCTGGCGGGCCTTGTTGCCGCCTTCGACATTTCGCACAAGGGCTTTGCGGTCACGGTCTATCACGAAGGCGAAAAAGGCGAAGCGCTCCTCCGCGCCTTTCCTTCCCTCAGCGCCGCCGTGCTGGAAGACGAGCTGCGCGCGCTGGAAAAATTTCATGTGAGCTTTGAGCGCGCCGCTCTCGACGAAGCGCTTCTTGACCGCTGCCTCGAAAATTTCGGAGCCGTGTTCGTGGACGCCTCGGTCTGCGCGTTTTCTCCTGCGCGCGAGAACATCGACGCCGCAACGCTGCTCTGGAAGGACAAGGTCTGCTGCGGCGGCTGGGCCAGCCTCACCCCCACGGGCGCAAGCTATGCTTCCGCCTCCTCGCAGGCCGGAGAAGGCCGCCGGGCCGGAATCACGCTGCAGCGCATTCTCACCGGCGTTTCGCTGGTGGCGGCCCGCGAAGGCGAAAACAGGGAGAACCGCCTGCACACGCCGCTCGACGGCGTGACGCCTCTCTCCCGCGTTCTGCCCGCCGGAGACGCGTACACGGAAGAAGAGGCCCGGCGCGAAGCCGACCGCTGCATCCGCTGCTCCTGCATGCAATGCGTGAAGGAATGCCCGTTCCTGCAAAAATACAAGGAATTTCCCCGCGTCTATGCGCGCAAGCTCTACAACAACGCCTCGGTGATACGCGGCACCCGCACGGCCAACGTCATCATGAACGGCTGCGCCCTGTGCGGTCAGTGCGAAGTCATCTGTCCCGAGCACTTTTCCATGGCCGATCTGTGCCTTGCCGCCCGGCGCGACGCCGTGGAACGCGACGTCATGCCGGCTTCCGCCCACGAATTTGCGCTGGAAGACATGGCGCAGGCCATCGGCCCGGAAAGCGCCTTTCTTCTGGAAGACCCCGCCCTTGCCGCACAGGGCAGGCACGGCGCGAGCCTGTTTTTCCCCGGCTGTCAGCTTGCGGCCTCGCGGGGCAGGCAGGTGCTTGCCATGTACCGCCATCTGCGCGACCATCTGCCCGGGGGCGTGTCGCTCTACAGCACCTGCTGCGGCATTCCCGCGCACTGGGCCGGACGGGAGGCCCTTTTCCGCGAGCACGCCGAAACGCTCCGCCGCGACTGGGAGTCCTGCGGCAGGCCGGAAATTCTTGCCGCCTGCTCTTCCTGCATGACGGCGCTCAAACTGGCGCTTCCCGAGGCAAAGATCACCTCGCTGTGGTCGAAGCTCGACTCGCTCATGAACGAGCCTTTTGCCAGCTGCGCGCCCCGCGTCATGAACGTGCAGGATCCCTGCGGCGCGAAGCATGACGCTGAATGGCAGAGGGCCGTGCGCTCCCTTGCCGCCAAGGCGGGCATACGCGTGGAGGAAGCCACGCGCACCGGCGACGAAAGCGCCTGCTGCGGCTACGGCGGGCTGGTATGGAACGCGCAGCCGGACGTGGCCGACGCGCTCGCCAAAAAGCGCGCCGGAGAATTTTCCCTTCCCGTGCTCACGTCCTGCATCATGTGTCACGACCGCTTTGCTGCGGAAACGGAAAGCTGGCACCTTTTCGATGTGCTTCCGCAGACCGCGGAAGAAGGCGTACAGGCCTCCGCGCCCGGACTTTCCGCACGCCGCGCCGGACGCGCGGCGCTGAAGGAAGCGGCGCTCGAAGAATTTCTGGGGCAGAAGCCCGACGCGCGCAACCACGAAGAACCGATTCTGCTGCGCATTCCCGAAGACGTGCGCGAAGCCATGGAACGGCGCTACATTCTGCGTCAGGACGTGGTTGCGGCCGTTGCGGGCATCGAAGAGAGCGGAGCCAAGTTCCTCAACCGGGAGAACGGCCACATTCTCGGCTCCTGGAGGCCGCGCAACGTGACCTTCTGGGTGGAGTACACGGCGGACGACGACGGCGGATTCACGCTGGTCAAGGCGTGGTGCCACCGCATGGTGGTGGCCGGAGCCATTCAGCCGGCAACGAAGGTCGTCATGGAAGAAAAGGTACACGCCTGAGTCATTGACAACGCAAACGAGGTTTTCACATGAGTCTGGAACCGAACTTCACCACGGACGACGGCGACTGGGTATGCGCGAAGTGCCATGTGCCGCTTGAGCAGATCAAGGTGCAGGCGCTCTACATGCACAGCGCCTTCGACGTCATTCTTCCCCGCTGCCCTTCCTGCGGACTGACGCTCATTCCCCAGTCGCTGGCGGAAGGCAAAATGGCGGAAGTGGAAGCGCTTCTGGAAGACAAGTAATGAGCGCAGCGGCATCTTCCCTCTACGCTTCGTCCGTGTTTCAGAGCATTGCGGGCGGCGCGTGGCGCCCGGGCGGGACTGCGCTCACCCGCCACGGCCTTGAGCTGTGCGCCCTTGCGCCCGGCTCCACGGTGCTCGACGTCGGCTGCGGAAGCGGTGCCAGTCTGGCGCTTGTGCGGGAACTTGGTCTGAACGGCACGGGGCTGGACAGGGAATGTTCCCTGACCGAGCCCTTTCCCTTCGTGCAGGCCGACGCGCAGAATCCGCCCTTTCCCGATGCCTCCTTCGACGCCATTCTGTGCGAATGCGTGCTTTCGCTCCTGCCCGACGCAGGGCAGGCGCTGCATCGCTTTGCCGAAATTCTGAAACCGGAAGGAAGGCTGCTGCTTTCCGATCTTTTCGTGCGCGGCGGCGAGCCTTCCGCCCTGCCTTCGCCCGGATCATCCTGCCTTGCCGGCGCGCGCACGCGGCAGAAAACGGAGCGCCTCTTGACGGAACACGGCTTTTCCCTGCTCCATTTTGAGGATCACACCGCCAGCTTGAAGGAACTCGCCGCCCGGCTGCTCTGGTACGGCGACGAGAGCGTGTGCGGCTTTCTGCGCGGAGGGCGCAATACCGAATCCGGGGTCTCCCGCGACTGCGCCTGCGGCTCGCTCCGCCCCGGAGGACTGCGCTACGGCTACGGATTATGGCTAGCCGTCCCTGCGCGTAACACATCACGAGGGGGCGTACCAACAGCCTGATCTTCGGCCGTTCTGCCTTCCGCCCGCGGCATTTCGGAGAGCCGGAATGCACAGCGCCGGGCCCGCCTTACGGCAGGGCCCTTTTCGCCCCCAGGAGTTTCAACGTTTTCAAGGAGTCCGTCATGAACGCCCTGTT
>NZ_DBMAHT010000110.1:0-6812 GCF_057866825.1 Mailhella sp. | reverse complement strand
CTGTTTTTCCCAGCTCGCCTCGCTGTGTTCGCCGCCGGGAACCACGCGCGCGGTCAGATGGATGCCGCGGTCGAAAATGGCGTCGGCCACGAGGCGCAGATCGTGCGCCATGCGGCGGTTGCCTCCGAATTCTTCCGAGCCCCAGTCCATGTACACCACGGTGTCGGGAGAGAGAGGGGCCGTGCGGATGAGGTCGGTCAGTTTTTTTCTGTCCGCCCAGATGTGGGGGGAGAGCGCCGCCGCGCGGGAGAAGATTTCGTTGTACTTCGTCACGGCGTAGTGGCTCATGAGGCCGCCCATGGAGCTGCCCGCAATGAAGGTCTGCTCGCGCCAGGGAATGGTGCGCCAGCGCCGGTCGATGGAGGGCTTGAACGTGTTCACGAGCCATTCCATGGTGATGTCGCCCCGGCCGGTGACGCAGCCGAATTCGGGATCGCAGAAGTCGTAGGGCGAATATTCGGACAGGCGGCCGTTGTCGGGATGATGATTGCATTCCACGGCGGCCACGATGAGGGGCACGTCGAAGAAGTCGAGGTATTCGGAAAGGCCCCAGCTTTTGCCGTGGGTGGCGTGGGAATCGAAGAAGACGTTGTGGCCGTCGAACATGTAGAGCACGGGGAAGCGGCGGCGGGGCTGATCCCGGTACATGGTGGGAAGGTAGAGATAGGCCCGGCGTTTTTCCCTGCCGGTGAGTTCGGGGATGGCAATGTTCCAGGTTTTGACCATAAGGCGTCCTTTCCGCGGACGCGGAGCGAGCGCGGATGCCGGCGCGACCGGCGCGTGTTCATGAAATGCGAAGTCCGCGCCTGCGGATGCGGCGGAGAGGGCGGCGGCATGATGCTGTGCTGCCGCGCGCGGACGAAGCGGCGCATCGGCGTCGCGTTTTTCCGCATTTCCCTGAAAAGAGCTCTAGCACAGCGGGCCGCGGATTTCAATTGCGTCTGCCGGAAGCGTTGCGGGGCGTGAAAAAGCCGGAACAGAGACTCCCGGGAAAGGGCGCGCACAAGAGAGCCCGGCCATCAGACGATGGAAGAGCCGGACGCACGATTCTTGTTTTTGGCTGCGGAAGAGAAAAATAAAAAGCCCGTAAGGATAACCTCACGGGCTTTGCGTGCTTCTGGTGCCGAAGAAGAGACTCGAACTCTTACTCCCGAACGGGAACTAGACCCTGAACCTAGCGTGTCTACCAATTTCACCACTTCGGCGCAGGAATGTAGATAGACAATTTGCCGCGGCTTGGCAAGTCTTTTTTTGCGGAAACGAAAAATTTTTTCAGTTTCCGCGGCGGCGGAGCGCCTCGGCGAGCCGTTCGTAGCGAAGGTAGCGGTGCGCGGCTTCTCTGGCGGCCTTTTCGGCGAGGGCGTCGGCCCGCTCGGGGAAGGTGCGTTTGAGCGAGGCGTAGCGGTTTTCGCCGCTCAGAAACTCTTCGTAGGGCATGCCTGGTCTGGGGCTGTCCAGCACGAGGGGATCGGGCCTGTCGGGATGATAGCGGTAGAGCGGCCAGTAGCCGCTTTCGGCGGCGCGCTTCATTTCCTGCTGCGCGTGGGCCATGCCCGCGCGGATGCCGTGGGCCGTGCAGGGCGCGTAGGCGATGACCAGCGAAGGCCCGCGATATTCCGAGGCTTCCTTGAGCGCCTTCATGAGCTGCTCGGGCGAAGCGCCCATGGAGACCTGCGCCACATAAATGTTGCCGTAGGCCATGAACATGGCGCCGAGATCCTTCTTGCCGCTCTTCTTGCCCGCGGAGGCGAACTGCGCCACCGCGCCGAGCGGCGTGGCCTTGGACGACTGACCGCCGGTGTTGGAATACACTTCCGTGTCCACCACGAGCACGTTGATGTCCTCTCCCGTGGCGAGCACGTGATCGAGGCCGCCGAAGCCGATGTCGTAGGCCCAGCCGTCGCCGCCGAACATCCAGAAGTATTTTTTGACCAGCTGATCGGCGTGGGCGAGAATGTCGCGCACCTCGTCGGTCTGCGGCAGTTGTTCAAGCGCTGCTTTAAGATTTTGCGAGGCTTCCTCCGAGCCTTCGTAGCTGTCGAAGAGTTCGAGCCAGCGGCGGGCGGCGCAGGCGGCGGGGCCTTCGGGGAGATGTTCCAGCAGACGGCGGACGCGTTCGCGTTCTGCCTCGCGCTGCTGACGCACGGAGAGCAGCATGCCGAGGCTGAATTCCGCATTGTTCTCGAACAGGCAGTTGGACCAGGCCGGGCCCTGACCGCGCGCGTTGACGGCGTAGGGAATGCCGGGCATGGCCGCGCCCCAGGCCTGCGAACAGCCGGTGGCGTTGGCCCAGTACACTCGGGTGCCGAAAAGCTGGGTAAGGAGCTTGGCGTAGGGCGTTTCGCCGCAGCCTGCGCAGGCGGCCGAAAATTCCAGCAGCGGCCGCCGGAACTGACTGCCGCGCACGGTGAAGGGCGCAAACACGCGCTTGTCTTCAATGCCGAGGGCGTAGTTCCACAGCCTGCGGTTTTCCTGCACCTCGGCCCGCGGCTTCATGGCAAGCGCCTTGCCCGCGGCGGGGCAGCAGGAAACGCAGCTTCCGCAGCCCGTGCAGTCGGCCACGCTTATCTGAAGGGTGTAGCGGAGCCCTTCGGCTCCCTTGCCCCGGGCCGGAGCGCTCACCAGGCCTTCGGGCGCGCGGGCGGCTTCGCCTTCGGTAAGAAGATACGGACGAATCACCGCATGCGGGCACACGAAGGAGCAGCGGTTGCACTGCACGCACGCTTCGGCATTCCAGCGGGGAACATGCACGGCGATGTCGCGCTTTTCCCAGGCGGTGAGGCCCATGTCCATCTGTCCGTCTTCGTAGCCGAGGAAGGCGCTCACGGGCAGATCGTCGCCCTTCTGGGCGTTCAGCGGATCAAGCAGACGGGTCACCACGGCGGGCGCGTCGGCGCGAGGGGCGGGCTCGTCGTTGTCGAGTATTTTCCAGCGTTCGGGCACGGGCGCTTCGCGCACGTTCTCAAATCCCGCGCGGATGGCGGCAATGTTGCGCGCCACCACCTCTTCGCCCTTGGCGAAGTAGGTCTTGCGCACGGCTTCCTCCATGCAGGTTTCGGCCTGCGATTCGGGAATGATGCCGGAAAGATGGAAGAATGCCGCCTGAAGAATGACGTTCACGTGCTGGCCGAGGCCGATTTCGTGCGCCAGCTTCGTGGCGTCGATGATGAAGAGACGGGCCTTTTTTTCGGCGAGCGTTTTGCGGAAGCGCGCGGGCAGGCGCTCGTCGAGTTCGTTTTCCTTCCAGGTGCAGTTGAGCAGGAAGAGGCCGCCTTCCTTGAGTTCTTCGGCCATGTCGTAGAGGCCGACGTAGCTTTGCGCGTGGCAGGCCACGATGTTCGGATGACGCACGGCGCGGGAGGCGCGCACCGGCCCCCTGCCGATGCGCAGATGCGAGCGCGTGAGGCCGTAGGATTTCTTGGCGTCGTATTCAAAATAGGCCTGCGCAAAGAGCGGCGTGACGCGGTTGATGATGTCCACGGTGTTCTTGTTCGCGCCCACCGTGCCGTCGGAACCGAGGCCCCAGAACTTGCAGCTCATGAGAATGTTGCCCCGGTCCGTGTCGAGCTCTTCGCCGCGCGGCAGGGAAAGATGGGTCACGTCGTCCACGATGCCGATGGAAAAATGATTCAGCGGCTCGGGGCGGCGCAGATTGTCGAAGACGTCGCGGATCTGGGTGGGATCGGTATCCTTGGAGGAAAGGCCGTAGCGGCCGCCGACGACGAGGGCGGAACGACCCGCTCCCATGAGCGCGGAGCACACGTCTTCGTAGAGCGGTTCGCCCGCCGAACCCATTTCGGCGCAGCGGTCGAGCACTGCGATGCGCCGCACGCTTGCAGGGAGCGCGGCGAGAAGATGACGGGCGGAGAAGGGGCGGTACAGACGCACCTGCACAAGGCCGACCTTGCGGCCCGCAGCGCGCAGGGCGTCCACGGTTTCCTCGATGGTGCCGCACACGGAGCCCATGGCCACGATGACGTCTTCGGCCTCAGGATCGCCGTAATACTGGAAGATATGATATTCACGCCCGGTGAGCGCGCTGATCTTTGCCATGCAGGATTCCACGTCGTCCGGCAGGGCGTCGTAGAAGCGGCGGGAGGCCTCCCGCACCTGGAAGAACACGTCGCCGTTCTGCACCGTGCCGCGGATGCGCGGATGCTCCGGATTCAGGGCCTGAGCGCGGAAGGCGTTCAGCGCGTCGCGGTCGAGCAGGGCGGCGAGTTCCTTGTCGTCGATTTCCTCCACCTTGCAAAGCTCGTGGGAGGTGCGGAAGCCGTCGAAAAAGTGCAGAAACGGGACTCTCGAATGCACGGCGCAAAGATGGGCCACGGCGGCGAGGTCCATGACTTCCTGCACACTGGCCGTGGAGAGCATGGCAAAGCCGGTCTGGCGGCAGTTCATGACGTCGGAATGATCGCCGAAAATGGACATGGCATGCGTGCCCACGGTGCGCGTGGCCACGTGCAGCACGCAGGGAAGATGTTCGCCGGCGATGCGGTGCAGCACCGGAATCATGAGCAAAAGCCCCTGCGACGAGGTGAAGGACGTGGCGAGCGCGCCGGTTTGAAGCGCGCCGTGTACGGCGGCGACGGCTCCGGCCTCGGACTGCATTTCCACGAGGCGCACGGGCTGACCGAACATGTTGAGGCGTCCGCGGGCGGACCAGAGATCGGTTTTTTCCGCCATGGGGGAGGATGGCGTGATGGGATAGATGGCGGCTATTTCGGTGAATATATAGGCGACGTGGGCGGCTGCCGTGTTGCCGTCCATGGTGACCATGCGTTGAGCGGACATGATGACTCTTTTCGTTATGGGCGGCGGGGGACGGCTGCCCGTCGGAAGAAAAAACGGTTATTGCCCCCGAACGGGGGAATGGGAGCACAGACGACGCGCGCTGTCAATTCCTTTTCTCGGAAAAGTCGGCGTTCGGAAATAAAAAAAGGCCGGTAAAACCGGCCTCTTTTCGATGGAAGATGATGTGTTACTCGCCTTCCTTGAGATCAATGATGGGCTTGGTGTACTGCACTTCGGAATCCCAGGGGAACAGCACCCAGGTGTCCTGACTGAGCTCGGTGACGAAGCTGTCCACAAGGGGGATGCCCGCAGGCTTGGCGTACAGCGTGGCGAAATGCGCCTTGGGCAGCATGTCGCGCAGAATCTTGGCGGTGTGGCCGGTGTCCACGAGATCGTCGATGACGAGGGTCTCTTCCGTGTTGAAGGAAGGATCGGCGCTCTTGAGCACGGTTTCCTGATCGCCTTCCTCGCGGTAGTTGTAGAGCATGATGCAGGCGGTGTCGATGTGGCGGATGTTGAGCTCGCGGGCGATGATGCCGGCGGGAATGAGTCCGCCGCGGGTGACGGCCACGATTTTGGTGAACTTGCCGCGTTCCAGAAGGCGCCAGGAGAGAGCCTTGGCGTCGCGGTGGAGCTGTTCCCAGGTTACGGGGAAGGTTTTGTGATAACGGTCTGATTTGGCCACGGTATGTCTCCTGGCTAGTCCTGAGTGTTGGAAGAGAAGGTCATGCGCTGCAGGCGGTTTTTCCGCATGTTGAGGTAGGCGTTGCGCAGGGCCACATAGGGTTCCAGAGCGGATTCGGTAATCTGATCGTAGGGCTTGTAGAGGGCGTCGGCGCCGTTGAAGGCGAAATACACGCTGCTTGCGGTGCTGATTTCCCAGTCGAGCGCGTAGTACTGCGGCTTCATGAAGGCGTCGCCGGTTTCGCCCACGGCTCCGCGAACGGTGGAGGGGCCGAGGAAGGGAATGATGAAGTACGGCCCGTCGGGCACGCCCCACACGCCGAGCGTGTAGTCGAAGTTTTCGGTTTCGGGGTGATAGGGGTAGAGCGGCTTGCTCTGACTGGCCACGTCGGCAAAGCCGAGGCTGACCATGAAGTTCACCACGGAGCGGTCGAATTCCACGCCGGCCTGCGCGAACTCGCCCTGCAGCAGGCTGTTGAGCATGCGCACGGGGAAGGCCACGTTGTGCGCAAAATTGCTGACGCCGTTGCGGATGGGTTCGGGCACGATGAAGGCGTAGCCCTTGTGCAGAGGCTTCACGATGTATTCGAGGAACCAGTCGTTCACGTGGAACCAGAAGCGGTTCCAGCCTTCCAGCGGATCGTCCTGAGCGGCGAGGTCTTCGGCGCTGTAGTCGTCGTAGTCGTCGAGGCCGCCGAAGTCTTCCCCGGCGTCGGCAGTCTGCGCGACGCTTTCAGCGGCAACCTGCTGCGACGCGGCGGGAGCGTTTTCCTGACGGGAGGCGCAGCCTGTGCCGCAGGCGAGAACCAGGGCCAGAAGGGCGGCGAAAATTGCGGTGCGCATTACTTGGCTTCCTTGGGTTTGTTCTTCTGTTCTTCGGCCTTGACCTTCACGCGTTCAATGAGTTCCTGCGGGGAGTTCTTGGTCAGAATGTCGCGGAACTGATCGCGGTAGTTCTTGATCATGCTGATGCCCTCGATGAGCACGTCGTACACGACCCAGCGATTGTTCTTTTCCAGCATGCGGAAGGCCACGGGGTAGGTCTTCTGATCGGCGAGAAATTCCATCTGCACTTCCACGCGCTTGCCGTTGCCGGCGCTGATTTCGCCGGTGAAGCGGATTTTCTGGCCGTTGTATTCATCGAGCGTGTCGATGTAGGTGTTGCGCAGAAGTTCGGTAAAGGCGTCCTTGAACTGCTGTTTCTGCTCGGGCGTGAACTGCCGCCAGGTGGGGCCCACGGTGCGGGTGGAGAACTCCTCGAAGTCGAAGAGGTCAAGCACGACGTCCTCGATCTTCTTGCGGATGACGGGCTTGCCTTCCGGCGTTTTGAAGGC